>JBOGYW010000021.1:0-34268 GCA_050696815.1 Solirubrobacterales bacterium
AGCCGGTGATGTCGGCGCTCGCGATCATCGCGGTCACCGTGCCGATGATGGTCTGGACCTACTTCACCAGTCGCGACGTCACCGCGGCGCGCGCTGACTTGAACGAGGCGCTCTCGGCCGGAATCTCCAGCAAAGCCGATCTGCTCGCGCTGACCGATGCATTCGACGGCGCCGCCAACAAGCTGCGCCTGTTGATGGTGTTGACCACGTTGTTCGCATTCTTTCTCGCGCTCGGCACCGCATACGTCGCCAGCACCTTGACCGCCCGCTGGATTCGCAAGATGAGCAGCCAGGCGCGTGAGGTCGCGGCGGGCGATCTGACGATCGATATCCACCGCGACAACGACAGTCAGATCGGCGACATCCAGGAGGCCCTGGGCAAGATGCTCGCGAGCTTCAGCGCGACGATCAACCGCATCTCGTTGGCGGCCAACGAACTAAACGGCGCCGCCGAAGAGATGGCTCGCACCTCCGACGAAGCCGGCCACGCGATCGGCGAGGTCGCCACTGCCGTCGGCTCGATCAGCGAAGGCGCGGTGCACCAGGTGGAGCTGGTGACCGGCACCGCCGAGGTCGTCGGCGACATCGAGCAGTCGGTCCGCAGTACCGCCGCCCACTCGCTCGACGCCAGCCGTCAGAGCGCCGACACCGAGCTTTTGACCGAAGAGGGCGTGCAGCGTGCGACCGAGATCCAAGAGGCGATGCAGAGCGTGCGGGAGACTTCGATGGCGACCAGCGAGATGGTCCGATCGCTCGGCGACAAGTCGACGAACATCGATCAGATCGTCCAGTCGATCACCGACATCGCCGCCCAGACCAATCTTTTGGCGCTGAACGCCGCGATCGAAGCGGCGCGCGCCGGCGAACAGGGCCGCGGCTTCGCGGTCGTCGCCGAAGAGGTGCGCAAGCTCGCGGAAGACGCGCAGGCGTCTGCAGGTGAGATCGCCGGCCTGATCGATGAGATCCGCGCGCAGACCGAGAGCGCGATGACGGCGATGGACGCCGGCGTCGAGACGGTCGAGAACGGCTTCGACGCCGTCAACCGCAACCGCCAAGCATTCCTGGACATCAGCGCCGCGGTGCGCGAACTGCACACCAGCTCCAGCGAGATCAGCTCGCTCGCCAGCGGCATCGCCGACGACGCCGGCCAGGTGCGCGGCCAGATCGAAGAGGTCGCCTCGGTGGCCGAGGAGTCGAGCGCCTCGACCGAGCAGGTCAGCGCGTCGACCCAACAGACTTCCGCAGCCGCCGAAGAGGTGACCGCGTCTGCCGCGCGCGTGTCGCACACGGCGGCAAGCCTTGCCGACCTGGCGAGCCGCTTCAAGGTCGTGCCCGGCGAGACCGTCTCGCTGGAGGCGCTACCGGCCGAAGCCGAGCTCGTTGCGCAGGAAGAGTCCGGACTGGAGAACGTGGCGTGAAGGCCAAGCTCTTCAACATGCCAATCGTCAAGGCCTACGTGATCACGGCCTTCTTCAGCACGATCCCGGCTGTGCTGTTCACTGTCATCGTGCTGGCGTCGCTCGGCGGCGACGGCTCGAACGCCGACAGCATGCGCGAGCAGATCTTGGCGGCGCCTGCCTACAGCAAGGTCGAGGCTCACGCGACATTCAACGACGTCGTTCCCTTCTGGATCGGTATCTCATTCGCGCTGTTCATCTTCTCCGGCGTGATGATCCGCGTGATGATGGGCAACCCCACGCTGCGCACCGCGAACAAGCTCGTCGAGGATGCCCGCGTTGCCGCCAGCGGCGACCTCACTGTGGCGCTCGACCGCGAGTCGCTCAATGAATACGGCGACCTTCAGGACGCGTTCGGCCAGATGATCGACAGCTTCCGCCAGACGGTGACGCGGATCGATCACGCGGCGATTGACCTGCGCGGTGCGTCTGACGAGATGGTCCATACGGCTGACGAGGCCGGCAACGCCATCGGCGAGGTCGCTCAGGCGATCAGCGCCATCAGCGAAGGCGCCTCACATCAGGTTTCGCTGGTGCACCACTCTTCGGACCTCGTCGCCGGCATCGAAGGGTCGGTCCGCAACACCTCTGAGTACGCGACCGCGGCACAGCGCCAGAGCGAGGCGACCGAGAAGCTTGCAGAAGAAGGGGTGGCCCGCGCCGCCGAGGTTCAGGAAGCGATGCAGGCCGTGCGCGAAAGCTCTTTGAGCGCCGCCGGCGTGATCCGCTCGCTCGGCGAGAAGTCGGCCGACATCGACCAGATCGTCGGCGCGATCGGCGACATCGCCCAGCAGACCAACATGCTTGCCCTCAACGCCTCGATCGAAGCCGCTCGCGCCGGTGAACAGGGAGTCGGCTTCAAGAACGTCGCCGAGGAGGTCCGCGTGCTCGCCGAGGATGCACAGTCGTCGGCCGAGGAGATCGCCGTGCTGGTGCGCGAGATCCAGATGCAGACAGCCGAGGCCGTCGGCGCGATGGAAGACGGCGTCGAGCGCGTCGAAGAGGGCTTCGAGACCGTCAATCGCAACCGCCAGACGTTTTTCGACATCAGCAACGCCGTGCACCAGCTGCACGAGAGTTCGGCCGAGATCAGCGGCCTCGCACAAGGCATCGCGAGCGGCACGGACAACGTACGCGCGCAGATTGAGGAGGTCGCGTCGGTTGCTGAGCAGTCGAGCGCCTCGACCGAGCAGGTCAGCGCCTCCACGCAAGAGACTTCAGCCGCCGCCGAAGAGGTCAGCGCCAGCGCCCAGCGCGTCGCGCAGACGGCCTCGAACCTGGCGGCTCTGTCCGGGCGCTTCAAGCTGCCCGAGCAGAGCGCTGCTTAGCTACTCGACGATCCTGAAGCTGACGCTCTGCGGCGTGCCGATCGAGGCGCCGACGTTCGGCGTCATCGTCAGTTTGTATTTGCTCGGCTTGAGCGCACCGCGGCCCCAGCGGCCGCCGAGCTTCACGGTGTTCGCGCCGGCCTTCGTCGTCAGCTTGTAGTTGTGCGACAGCCGGGTCAACAGCGTGCATTTCTTGGCCTTCTTGTTGGCCGAGGTCTTCTTCTTGCACTTGCCCTTGACCTTACGGCCGGAGCTGTACTGCTCGAGCTTGAAGAACAGTCCGCCCGCCGCGCTGACGTTGAACCTCAGGGTGGTGCCGCGCGGCGCAGACGCGATTGAGACAGGGTCACCTGACTTTGCGGCGCGGAACTTGCTGTTGGCCAGCTTGACGCCGCTCAGCACCGGCGCGGCCGGCGGACCCGGTGCTGCAGGTGCGAAGTACTCGTAGGCGCCGATGTCGGTGTGCGTGCCCGACTGGCGCGGGTTCCCCTCGACGTCGGCCGTACCGTTGAGCGGATCGTCGGCACCGGCATCGATCGTCGGCGATCCGAACGCAGGCTTGTAGTTGACCAGGTCTTCGTAGGTCGGGCCGACTGTCTGATTTGTGCCGCTGCCGGCGGGCGTGATCGAAGATGTGGGATCGAATGCAGAAGCGACCAGGTAGTTCGAGTGGTCGAATACGACGTGCACTTCGGCGCCGTTGACTCCATTGGTCGTCGCGTGCGCGTCCACGTTGGTGCCGTGCGCGATCGTGTTGATCGCCGTGATGTTCAAGACGATGCCCGAGTTGGCGATTGCTTCGATTCCGTCGCTCGTCGCCCCGCTGGCGATTGCGGTTACGTTGCGCAGCGTGTAGCCGAACGTGTAGACCGGCCCCGTGGAGCCCCCGCCCCAGAAGGCGCTCATCGCCACTCCGCTGTCGGCGCTAGTCGTACAAAGCGCGTTCGTGGTGTTTTGAGTGGCGCTACAGGCGACCGGCGCATCGCCGCTGACGGAGACTCGCTCCATCGACCCGTCGGTCGCGTCGATTCCGAACGAGGTGTTCGGGCCTTTGATCACGACGATCTTGAGATCGCGGGCGACGCCGAAGCGCGTGACCACGGCCGTGTAGACCGCCGGGCTGCTTGTGACGTAGATCGTCGGCCGCGGAGCACCCGGCTGTCCATAGATGTTCCTGCCGTCGGTGCCGGCCGCGGTGCCGGAGCTTCCAAGGTCCGCGATCGGCGAGATCGGGCTGCCGTAAGTGCCGGGCAGCACGACGACGTCGTTGGTGTAGCTGGGGTTGTTGTCGTAAGCCTCGGTCAGTGTGCATGGATCCGCGAGACTGCAGGTGGTGCCGCTGCCAGTTGGGCTGGCGTAGCGATTGGTGCCGGCCATCGCGGACGCGGGCAAAACGGCCAGTGCGATGAAAGCGACGAGTAGCGATCGCGACACGCGGAATGACAACGGATCCTCCTTGACGGGGCCTAGGCGCGGACCCCTCGATTGTAAGTAAGGTGGCGGGTGTCATTGGCGCGCTTTGTCCAGCGGCGCGCAGACCCCAAATTCAACTTTCCGGGAGGCTGAAATGATCGGCAGCGGCAAAGTCTTCGCGACCCTCGCGGTCAGCGACATCGAAAAAGGCAAGGAGTTCTACGGCGGCACCCTGGGGCTGACCCAGGTCGACGAGAACCCCGGCGGCGTCGGCTACGAAAGTGGCGGCGGCAGTTTGTTCGTCTACGCGTCTCCGACTGCCGGCACCGGCGAGGCGACCTGCGCCTTCTGGCAGGTCGACGACATCGATGCCACGGTCAACGAGCTACGCGGCAAGGGAGTCACTTTCGAGGAATACGACCTGCCCGACACGACGGTCGAGAACGGCATCCACTCGATGGGGCCGATGAAGGCCGCATGGTTCAAGGACCCCGATGGGAACATCCTTGGGCTTGGGGTTGATCCCGCGGCCTAAGTAGTCGGCCTTCGGCCCGCCGCAAGTGTTGCGGAATGCCCTTTCCTGCCCCCTCGGGGGGCAGGAGTCGGAACTTTTGCCCCTTTGCAAAGGGGTTCGCGAATCAGGCCGCGACGTCGAAGCCGCCGTGATCTTCTGGAATCGCAATCCAGGTGCCCCGCGCAAATGCGCGCAGTTCACCGCTCGCGGTGAAGATCGCCGAGCCGCCGAAGAGCTTTCGCCCTTCGACGCCGATCGGCCAGCCGATCACGATGTGCTGCTCGCCGACTTGCACCGGCGCGAGCAGCTTTGCGGTCAGCCGCCCGAGCACCGCGGTGCGGCTGAACTCAGCGAGCTGCCCGCCGAAGTAGGTCGGACAGTCGAGTGCGCCCCAAACGACGCGTCCGCGCACAGCGCCGAACTCACCGGCGACATCCTGCTGCGGGTGCCAGTGGCTGGCGACGATGTCTCGCTCGCCGACGCGCCCGGTGAAGATCCGCAGCCCGTCGTGCTCTGCGCGGTCCGGCCCGCATACGAAGCAGCCGGGGAAGATGTGCCGGTCGAAGCCGTAGTTCGGCTCGGCGGCGAGGGCCTCTTCGTAGGTCGGCGGGGCGGGGATGTCGAGATCCAGCGCCACGGGCCGGCCTTCAGCGATCAGTGCGTCGCCGTCGAGCAGCTTCCAGTCGTCGCCGTCGCGCTCAATCTTCAGCGAGGTTTCGAGCGGTGGCGGCGCTTTGAGCGTCACCTCGGCGCAGTCGCCGATCAGCGTGCCGAGTACGCCGCAGGCGTAGCCGCCGTTGCCCGAGTCAGGTGGGCCCTTGTAGCGCGCGGCGATCGTGGCGAATTCTTCGGTCACGATCGAAGGAGGCTAGAAATCCATCCCCACGTACTTGATGTCCAAGTACTCCTCGATGCCCTCGCTGCCGCCTTCGCGGCCGTAGCCGCTCTGCTTGATGCCGCCGAACGGGGCTGCGGGGTTGGAGATCACGCCGCGGTTGAGGCCGACCATGCCGGTCTCCAGCGCCTCGACGGTGCGGAAGGCACGGCCGAGGTCTTGCGTGTAGACGTAGGCGGCGAGGCCGAACTCCGTGTCGTTGGCGGCCGCTATCGCCTCGTCCTCGGTTGAAAAAGTCTTGATTGGGGCGACGGGGCCGAAGACCTCGTCGGTGAGGATGTTCGCGTCGGGCGTGACTTCGCCGAGCACTGTTGGCGGGTAGTAGAAACCGGCTCCTTCGAGTCGCTTGCCACCGGTCAGCACCTTCGCGCCCTTGCCGGCGGCGTCCTCGACCAGGCCCTCGACGATCTCGCGCTGGCTCTCGTTGATCAGCGGGCCGACCTGGGTGTCCTCTTCGGTGCCGCGGCCGACCTTCATCGCGCCGAGCTTGGCCGCCAGCTTCTCAGCGAACTCGGTCGCGATCGACTCGTGCGCGTGGAAGCGGTTGGCGGCGGTGCAGGCCTCGCCGTTGTTGCGCATTTTGGCCAGCACCGCGCCTTCCACCGCCGCGTCCAGATCGGCGTCTTCGTGAACGATGAATGGAGCGTTTCCACCGAGCTCCATCGAGACCTTCAAAACGTTGTCCGCTGACTGCTTGATCAGCTCGCGGCCGACCTCAGTGGAACCGGTGAACGAAAGCTTCCGCGTACGCGGGTCCTTCAGCAGCGGGCCGACGATCTGGCTCGCGCTCGATCCGCAGACGATGTTCACCACGCCGTCGGGCAGGCCGGCGTCGATCAGCGCCTGGGCCAGCGCGAAGGCGCTCAGCGGCGTCTCCTTTGCCGGCTTCATCACCACGGTGCAGCCTGCGGCCAGCGCCGGGCCGATCTTGCGCGTCGCCATCGCGCTCGGGAAGTTCCACGGCGTCACGAAGACGCACGGGCCGACCGGCTGCTTCATCGTCAGGATCTTGCCGACGCCGTTCGTCATCGTCGAGTAGCGGCCGCTGATGCGCACCGCCTCCTCGCTGAACCAGCGGAAAAAGTCTGCGGAGTAGGCGATCTCGGCGCGGCTCTCGCTGATCGGCTTGCCCATCTCCAAGGTCATCAGCAGCGCCAGCTCGTCGACGCGGCTGATCATGTTCTCGTAGACCGCGCGCAGGATCTCACCGCGGTCGCGCGGTGCGGTGGCGGCCCACGCCACCTGGGCTCCGGCCGCCGCGTCGAGCGCGGCGAGCGCCTCTGCCTCGCCGGCGTCGGCGATCTCGCAGAGCGGCTCGCCGGTCGAGGGGTCGATCACCTCGAGCGTCTTGCCGGTGTCGATCCAGTTGCCGTTGATCAACGCACCCTTGGGTACGCGATCCACAACCTCTCGCTCGGTCGACACTGCCATTGGCTTCGATCCTATTACGTCGGTGAAGACGTTCGAGCGGCAAAAAGAAGGCGACCCCGGTGTGCCGGGGTCGCCATCGTGTCGGAGGGCCAATGCGCGATTGCGCGGCGCGGTTAGTCCGTTGAGCTGGACTTGTCCGGTCCGAGGCCAACCGCCAGGCCCACTACTCCGATCGCCGCGTACATCACCGCGGTCGGATCGTTCACCGGCAGCATCCCCAGAATCGAATTGTCGAACAGACTCCAGATCGTCAACAGCACGTAGAAGCCGCCGACGATCAATGAGATCGTCTTCGCCTTCACGGCGTTACCGGCGACGACAAGCAGAGCCAGGCCGGTGATCAGGTGCAGCACGCTGCTCCATCCGTTGACGTCCAGGAACAGGAGCTTGTCGGCGGTCATTGAGCTGCCCGCACCGAAGTCCATATTCACGATCAATCCGGCAACGCCGATCACGGTGAGCAGGACGCCCGCAACTACTGCGAACATCTGCGCTACCGATCCGTGCGTCACGGACTGTCCGTAGTCCTTGACTGATTTTGTTGGCATGTGTGGTTTTAACCCGTGTGCTTCCACCGTTTACCCCTTTTTGAGACAAACCTGTTTTTGACAGGCCGGTGAATGTATTCGACATCTAAAACAACACCGCCGGTGGGTCGCTGGTAACCGCTGAATGTTGGTTTTACGTTGACTGAAAAACGTGTTGCGGAAGTGACCGGGGCGGATGTCTGGTTGCTGCGCGCCGATAACCCGGGGCCGATGACTTTGGCCGGCACGAATTCGTGGGTTGTGGCGGTCGACGGGGCTGTTTGGGTGGTCGATCCTGGACCCGACAACGACGCTCATCTTGATTCGCTCGCCGCGCTCGCTCGACAGTCCGGGGAGCCGGCTGGGATCGCGTTGACGCACGACCATCTCGATCACAGCGAGGGGGTGGAGCCCTTGGTGCGGCGACTCGGCGTGCCCGTGCTGCGGTTCGGCAACGAGATCGACTCGCCGTTCGGGGTGCTGCGCACGCCTGGGCATGCGTCCGACCATCTGGTGTTCACGATCGGCAACTCGCTGTTCAGCGGCGATCTGATCCTCGGGCAGTCGTCGACGATCGTGCCGCCGGGAGGCGGCACGCTGATCGCGTACATGGAGTCTTTGCGCAAGGTCGCCGCGCTCGAGCCCGAGCTGATCCTGCCCGGCCACGGCGATCCGATCGAAGACGCGGCCGCGGCGGTGGTGGCGCAGCGAGAGCACCGTCTGACCCGCGAGCGCGAGCTACAGGCGGCGCTTGCCGATCACGTATACGACCGCGAAGATCTTCTGGACCGCGTCTGGAGCGACGTGCCGCCGGCGCTGCGCATCGCCGCTCACGTCACGATGCAGACGCACTTGGAGAAGCTCGACCTAGAAGACAAGCTCCCCGCAGACTTCGAGGCCGAAGGCCGCAAGAGCTGGCAGCACCGCGGCTAAGCGGCTACTTGAAAGGCGGCGTCGCCTTGAACTCGCGCTCGACTTCGGCGGCGGCCGGCTTTGCGGCGCCGTTGGTGTCGAACAGACCCTTCGTTGAGTAGGGCGGCGAAGGGTCGGGGTTGCCGCCGTTCCAGCCGGGGCGCACCCAGTAGTCCTTCAGCGCCCAGGCGAAGAAGCCGTTCAAATACGGCGTCGCGCGCAAGATGCGCATCTGGGCGATCATGAAGTTCGCCTGAAACTCATACGTGCCGAGCTCGTCGGCCGAGCCGCTGCGGTTTGCCTCGGCGCCGAACTCGGTTACGAACAGCGCCTGGTGCGAGTAGGCCTTGTGCAGGTAGTCCAGGTACGGGCGCAGGTCGGCCATGTTCAGGGTCGATCCCAGCAGGCCGGGGTACCAGCCGAAGTATTCGTTGATCCCCAAAACATCGAGCTTGCGGTAGGCGGGGTGCTGCAGCTCGTCCTCCGGCGCGCCGGCGTAGTCGGCGCCGACCAGTCCCGCTGGGTCGAGCTTGTGCACGGCGGCCTTTTGCGCGCTGATCGCTTTGTTCAGATACGTCGTGCCGGACGGCACGGCCTCATTCATCAGGCTCCAGACCAGCACCGACGGATGCGAGCGGTTGGCGATCACCATCTCGCGCGTGAACGCGACGGCGTTGCGGCGGTAGCGTGCGGCCTTCAGCTGCGTCTCGCGCGGGCGAAAGACCGGCGCCTGGCACCAGACCATGATCCCGTTCTCGTCGGCCCACTGCATGATCTCGGGATCGAGCGGATAGTGCGTGCGGATCATGTTCGCGCCGAGTTTGCTGATCAGCGCCAGGTTGTCCTGGCGCACGGCCGGCGTCCAGGCGCCGCCGACTTTGTCGTCGGCTTCGTGGAAGCTGATGCCGCGGAACTGCGCCTTCTTGCCGTTCAGCGACAGCGAGCCGGACTTGCTGACGACGAACTTGCGGATGCCGGCGCGCTGCGTGTAGCGAATTCCCGGTCCGCTGATTCGCACGGTGTAGAGGTTCGGCGACAGCGGACCCCACAGTTTCGGCTTTCGCATCACAGCTGTACCGGCGATCTCACCGCGGGAGCCGCGGCGCATGACCACCGGCCGGAACTTGATCGCGGCTCTGCCGAAGTGGCCGCTGAGCTTGATCCGCACCTTCTTGCGGCTGCTGAAGTTGCGCAGCGTCGCGAGCACGGTGATCTTTGCCGGTCCGCGCGTCGACTTGAAACTGGATCGCGTGGTGACCGTCGGGATGTCAAGCGCACCGACGCGGCGCATGATCACGTTGCGCAGGATTCCGCCGTAGTTCCACCAGCCGCCGGTCAGCTGGTCGTTGCGGACCTCCTGTGAGGGCACCGAAGATTCTGAGAGCCGGCTGTCGACGCGCACCACCAAGCGGTTGACGCCGCCGTGCATCGCGCCGGCATTGACCTCGAACGGCACGTAGCCGCCGGAGTGGGTGCCGATCTGCTTGCCGTTGATGAATACGGTCGCCTTGTAGTTGACCGAGTCGAAGTGAAAGATCCAGCGGCCGCCGTGTGGCGTGGCCGGGCGGGTGATTTCGGTCGCGTACCAGGCGACGCCGCCTGTGTAGCTCGATTCGGAGGCATCGCCGGCGTTGAACGCGTTCGGCACGCTGATCGGTGTCCACGAGCCGAAGTCCTTCGTCTTGGCGTAGCGCTGGCGCAGGCCGACGTTCGACGGATCCTGCTTCAGAAACCACTTGCCGCCGACCGTGAATCGCGCCGACGGGCCGTCGATATACGGCGCGCCCAGGGTCGGCGCGTCGGCGGACGCGTTACCGGGTAAGAGCGCAAAAGAAAAAGTCGCCGAGACCAGTAACAAAAAGGCCGCGCGAGCGACCATTCGAGAATGCTTGCTGTTCACCACTTGCAAAACACCATAACTGGCCCTGTTGTTGCGCTGTGCAGCCGCAATCGCTGTGCAAGTTCGGTCGCGGAGTGCGATCCTCACTGTGCGGAGCATCGTTCCGCGATACCGCATAGAGTGGCCCGATGATCACCAACCAGACCACGCCACGTGATCTGCTTGCCGGCCAGTTGGTGGTCATGGAAGAGACCCGAGCGCGCACGCTCGCGCTGGTTTCGGAGCTCTCCGAGGACGCGCTTTCGCGCGTTGTAGATCCGCTGCTTTCGCCGCTCCTGTGGGACATGGGCCACATCGCCAACTTTGAGCAGCGCTGGCTGCTCGGTAGCGACGACGGCGATCTCGACACGATCTACAACCCGTTCGAGCAGCCGCGCGCGAAGCGCGGCGAAATCCCGTTTCTGCACAGCGACGAGTGCCGCGACTACATGGCGCAGGTTCGTGACCGGGTGACGGGCCGGTTCGACCGGCTCGATCCGTATCTCGTCGAGCTCGTGATTCAGCACGAACAACAGCACAACGAGACGATGCTGCAGCTGCTGCGGCAGCTCGACGGCTACGCGCCGCCGGCCGAGCTGAGCGGGCGCTACAAAGATCCGCCACAGAGCCCGCAGCACATCCGCCTGCGCGAGTCGGCCGCCCGTGCGTACCGCCCGGCCAGCGCCGACGGCTCCCGCGACTGGGTGCGCTTTCCGGCCGGTGAGTACCAGGTCGGCGCGGAGCCGCGCAGCGAGCACGAGCTGGTCTACGACAACGAGATGGGCGCTCACGGCGTCACGCTCGACAGCTTTGAGATCGCGACTCACCCGGTCACCTGTGGCGAGTACCGCGAGTGGATCGGAGAGGGCGGCTACCGCCGTCGCGATCTCTGGAGCGATGCCGGCTGGGACTGGCTCGAGGAGAGCAAGGCAAGCGCGCCACTGGGCTGGGTGTTCGACGGCGATCAGTTCTTGACCTCGGACTTCGGCGAGACGCGCCCGGTCGACGACCGTGCGCCGGTCTGCCACGTCAACTGGTTCGAAGCCGAGGCCTACGCGCGGGCGCACGACGCACGTCTGCCGCGCGAGTTCGAGTGGGAGGTTGCGGCCTCGTACGACCCGCGCGACGGCGCCCGCGGCGAACGCCGCCGTCACGCCTGGGGCGAGAAGCCCTGGTCGCCCGGCGCGGCAAACCTCGACCAGCTCGCATTTGGCACGCTGCCGGCGGGCGCGTCCGACCACGGTTTCGGCTTGATCGATTTGAACGGGCAGGTCTGGGAGTGGACCGCGAGCACGTTCAGCCCGTACCCCGGATTCGAGCCGTTCTGTTACCGCGAGTATTCGGCGCCGTTCTTCGACGCCGGCTACCGCGTCCTGCGTGGCGGCTCCTGGGCCACCCGCGCTCGCACTGTCAACAACCGCTTCCGCAACTGGGACTTTCCGCAGCGGCGGCAGATCTTTTCTGGATTCCGACTCGCTAGGGGGAACGACTGATGGCATTTCAGGACACCGCGACCGCGCTGGAGTTCGCTCCGGTCGAGCCCGACGTACGACTGGATATCTACCGCGGCGAGGAGTGGATCAACTCGTTCGCGAACGACGTCCGCCGCGGCCTTACCGCGCAGCCGATGGCGCTGCCGCCGAAGTACTTCTACGACGCTCGCGGCTCAGAGCTGTTCGACCAGATCTGCGAGCTGCCGGAGTACTACCCGACGCGCACCGAGGAGTCGATCCTGGTCGAGTCGGGCAGCGAGATCGTCGAGCTGGCGGGCGCGACCGCGCTCGTCGAGCTTGGCTCGGGGTCGTCCCTGAAGACCGAGCACCTGCTGCGGCCGTTGCTGGAGCGCGCGGCCGACGCGCTGTATGTGCCGATGGACTTCTCCGAATCGGCGGTGCGCGAGGCGTCGGTGCGCCTGATCAGTGACTACCCGGAGCTGCGCGTGCACGGCATGATCGGCGACTTCGAGAAGCATCTCGGCGGGCTGCCCGACGCAGAGGCGCGGCTGTTCGCGTTCCTCGGCGGCACGATCGGCAACTTCACGCCCGACCGCATGCTGTTCTTCCTCAAGCGTCTGGCGACGTTGCTCGGCGACGACGACAGCCTGCTGGTCGGCATCGACCTCGTGAAAGACAAGTCTGAGCTGGAGGCCGCCTACAACGACGAGGCCGGCGTCACCGCCGAGTTCAACAAGAATGTGCTCGCTTCGATCAACACGAGCCTCGGCGGCAACTTCGAGCTCGACGGCTTCGAGCACGTCGCGTTCTTCGACGAGCAGAACTCGTGGATCGAGATGCGCCTACGCGCGACGCGCGATCAGGTCGTGCGCGTGGCGGCGATCGACACGACGATCGAGTTCAAAGACGGCGACGAGATTCGAACGGAGATCAGCCGCAAGTTCACTCGGCGCGGGTTCGAGCGCAGCCTGCAGGCGTCCGGCCTACAGCTGAGTGGCTGGTTCACCGACAAGCAGGAGCGCTTCGCGCTGGCCCTGGCTCACTGCGCGTCTTCGTAGCCGGGATCGCCCGGCAGCAGGATCTCGAAGCCTTCGTCGCTTGCGGCGACGCGCGGCAGGATCGTCGTGACCGGCGTCTGGCGCGCGGCGTCGAGCGCGGTATCGACGGTCTCGAACTCGGCAAGTCGCTCGACCTGCTTGATCGTGGGGAAGTGCAGGTCGGCTTCGTCGCGGACGAACAGGTGCAGCGCCTTCGCGGGCGTCCACCACTCGGCGCGATCGACCTCGTGGCGGTCCGGTGCCGGCTCGGCACCGTCGGGGGCGCCGGTCAGGTAGAAGCGGGTGTCGAAGCGCATCGGCGCGAGCTCCGGTGTGACCCAGCGGCTGAACGGCACCAGCGCCTCGGGGTCGGGAAGCTTGATCCGCGCTTCTTCGTAGGTCTCGCGCGCGCCGGCGACGCGGTAGGTCAGGTCTGCGTCGAGCTCGCCGTCCTCCGGCAACACGGTGCCACCGGGGAAGACCCACGCGCCGCCCATGAACTTGAGATCTGGCGAGCGGCGTACGAAGAGGATCTCGATCCCGTCGTCGCCCTCGCGTAAGACGAGGACCGATGCCGCTGGTCGTGGGTCGATCGCCATCAGACCGTTACCTTCGCTCGCTCGACCGTCGGTTCCTGCTCGGGGACGCCGTCACAGACCTCGGCGATCGACTCGCCGACGATGCCGACCAGCCGCGAAAGCTCCGACTCGGTGATCGCCAGCGGCGGCATCAACACGACGACGTCGCCGAGCGGGCGGATGATCGCGCCGCGCCGCCGCGCCGCGAGCGTCACCTGGTGACCGGAGCGTTCGGCGATCGAAAATCCGTCGAGCTCGATGCCGACCATCAGGCCGCGGCGGCGGACCTCCTTGACGCGCGGCATCGCCGCGATCGGCTCGAGCAGCTTGCCGAGTGCGACACAGAGCTCGGCTACATGATCCATCGTGTTCTCGCTCTCGAACACGTCGAGCGACGCGAGCGCGGCCGCGCATGCCAGTGGATTGCCGGTGTAGGTGTGGCCATGGAAAAACGTTTTGAACTCTTCGTGCGCGCCGAGGAAGCTCTGGTAGATCCGCTCGCTGGTGAAGGTTGCGGCGAGCGGCAGATAGCCGCCGCTGACGCCCTTCGCCACGCACATCAGGTCGGGGGTGACGTTCTCCTGCTGGCAGGCGAACATCGTGCCGGTGCGGCCGAAGCCGGTCGCGACCTCGTCGCAGATCAGCAGCACGCCGTGGCGATCGCAGAGTTCGCGCACCGCGCGCAGGTACCCGGGCGGGTGCGTGAGGATGCCGGCCGCGCCCTGCACGAGCGGCTCGACGATCACCGCCGCGACCTCCTGGCCATGCGCGTCCAGCAGCCGCTCCATGTCGGCAGCGTCGCCGGGCTCGGCTTTAAGCGTTTCGAACAGCAGCGGGCGGTAGGTCTCGTGGAACAGGTCGATGCCGCCGACCGAGACCGAACCGATCGTGTCGCCGTGGTAGGCCTCTTTGAGGCAGATGAAGCGACTGCGCGCTCGCTCGCCGGCCTGCTGCCAGAACTGGTACGCGATCTTCACCGCGATCTCGGTGGCGGTCGAGCCGCTGTCCGAGTAGAAGACGCGGGAGAGACCGTCGGGCGCGATCTCGATCAGCCGCTTCGCCAGCAGGATCGCCGGCTCGTGCGAGAGGCCGAGCATCGTCGTGTGCGCCACGCGGTCGAGCTGGTCGCGAATGGCTTGGTCGATCGCCGGGTGGCCGTGCCCGTGGACGTTGCACCACAGCGACGAGACGCCGTCGATGTACTCGCGGCCGTCGGTGTCGAACAGCGTCGTGCCTTTGGCACGGTCGATGATCGGCGCATCCTCGGCGAGCCAGCCCTGCTGCTGGGTGAACGGGTGCCAGAGGTAGCGGCGGTCAAGTTTCGCGAGCTCTTCGGTGCGCATGGAGGGATCGTATTCCCGTGGCTTTAAGCGTCGTATTGCGATTTCGTTTACGCCGTGTTTTGCGCTCATCGGACACCCTCGCCTATGGCATCGAGGCCGGCCCAATCCGCCACCGGGAGGTCCTTCGCGGCCTCGGCGAGCGCGCCGGGCGTCGTTGCCGGCAGAACGTACAGCGGCGGGTCGAGCAGTTCACTCAAAGTGTCCCGGTTCGAGACCTGGATCGCGTCAGGCTCTTCTGGCCAAGGCGACAGCACGACGGCCGCCACGCGGACGCCCTCGGCAGTGAGCCGGTCGACGGTGAGGCAGGTGTCGCTGATCGTGCCGAGCCCAGGGTGCGAGGCCACGACGACCGGCAGGCCGTGCTGTTTGATCAGGTCGAGCACGGTCAGTCGCGGCGAAACCGACAGCGGCACCAATAGGCCGCCGACGCCTTCACAGACGATCGCGTCGGCGCCGGCCGCCGCGCGATCGAAGGCGCCCTTGAGGATCGTCGGCTCGATCCGCGTGCCTTCCTGCTGAGCGGCGAGGTGTGGCGAGACGGCCGGGCCGAAGACATATGGCGCGACACGCTCGGGCGTTTGCCAGCCGGTCGCGGCCGACAGCAGCACGTGGTCGAGCGGCCACTTTGGGTTGGTCTCGTCAAGGCCGGTGACTGCGGGCTTGAAGGCCGAGACGCGATATCCGGCCGCCGTCAGCGCCGCGACGATGCTCGCGGCGACGACCGACTTGCCCACGCCCGTCCCGGTGCCCGTGACGAACACGCCGTGTTTCTGTTGCTGCCCCTGTTCAGGCAACGCTGGCCAGCTGGTCCGCGTCGTCGTCGCCGAAACGATCGTCGTCGTAAGGCGCGCTGACGTGTGCGCCGGACGCGGCTTCCTGTTCGGCGCCGGGCGGTCCGTACTCGCCCGGCATGCCGGTGCTGGTGTCGAAACCGGCGGCCTTCGCCGCGCTGGCGAGGATCCGCGCGGCGGTGCGCAGCTCATCGGGCTTGTGCGCGGCCATCACCGAGATGCGTAGGCGGCACATGCCGTCCGGCACTGTCGGCGGGCGGATCGCCTGGGCGAAGACGCCGCGCTCGAGGGCCTGCTCGGTCATCGCCATCGCCGACTCGGCGTCGCCGGTCACGAGCGGAACGATGTGCGAGCCGTTCGTGTTGACGTCGAAGCCGTGGCGCGTCAGTTCACGGCGGAAGAGTTCGCTGTTCTGCTGTAGGCGCAGCACGCGGCGCGGCTGCTCGATCAGCAGCTCGAGCGCCTCGGCGGCGGCGGCCACGATCGGCGGCGCCGGAGCGGTGCTGTAGATGAACGAGCGCGAAGAGTTGATCAGGTAGCGCGCCATCTGCGTGTCGCATGCCGCGTATGCGCCGTAAGCGCCGAGCGACTTGCCCAGCGTGCCGACGATCACGTCGACTTCACTGGTCAGCCCCAACGCCGCGACTACGCCGCGGCCACCCGGTCCGGCCGTGCCGGTGCCGTGCGCCTCGTCGACCATCACGCGTACGTCATGGTCCTTCGCCAGCTCAACGATCCCCTCCAGCGGGGCGACGTCGCCGTCCATGCTGAAGATGCTGTCGGTGACGATCAGCGCCGCGCGGCCACGCGACTGGCGCAGGCCCCACGCGAGGTGCTCGAGGTCGCCGTGGTCGTAGATGAAGGTCTCGGCGTTCGCCAGCCGGCAGCCGTCGACGATCGAGGCGTGGTTGAGCTCGTCGCTGAAGACGACTTCGCCGGTGCGCGCGAGCGTGGGAATGATGCCGCTGTTGGCGAGGTAGCCGCTGCCGAACAGCAGCGCCGACTCGGTGCCCTTGAACTCGGCGAGCCGCGACTCGAGCCGGCGGTGCACGGTCATGTTGCCGCTGATCAAGCGCGATCCGCTTGAACCCACACCCCAGCGCCGCGCCGCGTCAGCTGCGGCCTCGCGTACGCGCGGGTGGTCGGCCAGGCCGAGGTAGTTGTTCGAACACATCACCAGCACCGGCTTGCCGTCGAGCAGCACGCGTGCGCCCTGCGGGCCGGAGATCAGCCGCATTCGCCGGTACAGACCGCGGTTTTCGAGGTCGTTGAGGTGTCGTTCGATATCGGTCATATGAGTCCCCGTTCGGTCCCGTCCTAAGGACCGAAGTTGACGATAAAAATACGGCCGAGGCCGGACGGAGACTGGGTTTGCGACTAGCTGCCGGACCAGTTCGGCGGGCGTTTCTCGGCGAACGCCTTGACGCCTTCGCGAAAGTCGTCACTGAGAAAGCATTCGCGGCGCAGCTGCACGAGTTCGGCCTCGACCTCTGGGTCGATCGGCGCGTGCTTGAGCAGCATGTTGATCACGTACTTGTTGCCGAGCAGTGAGAGCGGCGCGTTGGCGGCGATTCGCGACGCCATCGCGAGGGATTCGTCGGCGACTTGATCGGCCGGCATCACGTGGTTGACGAGGCCCCACTTGAGCGCGCGACCGGCCGCGATGTTCTGAGCGGTGAAGAACAACTCGCGGGTGCGCGCGGGCCCGATCACCTGGATGAACTTGTCGAGCCCGGCGTGGCTGTAGACGAGGCCGAGTTTGGCCGGCGGCATACCCAGCCGCGCGCCGTCCGAGCAGAGCCGGATGTCGGTCGAGAGCGCGAGTTCCAATCCGCCGCCGATCGTGTGGCCGTTGAGCGCGCCGATCGTCGGGTAAGGAAACTCCTCGATCGCCGTGATCGCCTCGGTGAAAGGGTGGGCGACGAGCTTCTCTGCTTCCTCCGCGAAGCGGTCCTCGGGCAGACCACCGATGTCGTAGCCGGCGCTGAAGACCTCGCCGCTGCCGGTCAGGATCAGGCAGCGCGCCTCGATCTTCGGCACCTCTGCGGCGAGGGCGTCGAGAATCTCGTGGTCGAGCGCCCCTCGCTTCTCCGGGTTGTCGATACGCAGGCGCGCCACGTGCGCGGACGGCTCGTCGTAGACGAGCTTTCCACTCGCCAGCTCACGCGTGTTGGCGGCGTCACTCATTTGACGCGAGATTACCGCGCGATGAACGCCGTTCAGTTGGGGGGGGCCCGGTGCGGCAGCCTTCGTGCGCTTTCACATCTCAAACTGACACCAGGTGTCAGTTTGAGATGCCGATTCGCACATGCGAGTCCGCATTTTGCAGATTCCAGGCCCGCGCTGCCGGCGTGGCACCCTGCTGCGCGCTAGGACTCGTCGACGACGACGAGCGCGTCGCCTTCGGCGACCGCCTGGCCTTCGCTGCAGAGGATCTCTTTGACCACGCCGTCGTCCTCTGCCTCGACCGGCATCTCCATCTTCATCGACTCGATGATCACGACTGTGTCGCCCTCTTCGATGGTGTCGCCAGGGTTGACTTGGATCTTCCAGACGGTTCCGGTGATGTGGGCCTGAATTTCGCTCATCGCTCTCTCGTGGTTCGATTGCGGCTGGGTGTCTCGCCGTGCTGACAACATATCCGTCTTCATGGCGGAATCGGCAGCAGCTTCGGACGGCGTTCGCGTCGGCCACGCGATCGTCGCGGCGCACAACGAGGCCGACCGCATCGCGGCGACCGTCGCTGGACTGCGGAGTGCTTTTCCGGGCGTAGTCGTGGTTGTCGCCGATGACGGATCGACCGACGACACGCGCGGCGTCGCCGAGGCAGCGGGCGCGATCGTTGTCGGCGACGGCGTGAACCGTGGCAAGGGGGGTGCGGCTTCGCTGGCGGCCGAGCGGGTGCTCGCCGACGGCGCAGCGGCCGACAGTGCCGTTGTGCTGCTCGCCGACGCCGACCTCGCCGATTCGGCCGGCCGGCTGGCACCGCTGGCCGAACTCGTATCGGCGGGCGACGCAGACCTGACGGTCGCGGTCTTCGCGAGCCGCGTCGGCGGCGGTTTCGGCCTTGCGCTCGGCTTCGCCCACTGGGCGATCGAGCGACGTTGCGGCTTCGATGCGACCGCACCGATCTCGGGACAGCGCGGACTGACCTACTCGGCGCTGGCGGCAGTGACGCCGTTCCACGCCGCCTTCGGCATGGAGATCGGCATGACCGTCGACGCGGTGCGCGCGGGGCTGACCGTGAAAGAGGTCGAGCTGGACCTCGCCCACCGCGCGACGGGCAAGTCGCTGCGCGGGTTTGTTCACCGCGGCCGCCAGCTCAAGGACTTCCTGCGCGTTTTCCGCGAGACTGGCAAGCGATGATCCTCGCGCTGGACCAAGGCACGACCGGCAGTAAGGCGTTGTTGATCGCAGACGACGGCAAGATCGTCGCCAGCCGCTACCGCGAGTTCACGCAGCACTTCCCGCAGCCCGGCTGGGTGGAGCACGACGCCGACGAAATCTGGGAGGTGACGATCGGCGTCGCCCATGAGGCGCTCGAGGCCGCCGGCGCGCGTGGACCCGATGTCAAAGGGATCGGCATCACCAACCAGCGTGAGACCGTCGTCGTCTGGGAGCGCTCGAGCGGCGAGCCGCTGGCGCGAGCGATCGTGTGGCAGGACCGCCGCACAACCGAGCGCTGCGCGGAGTTGACCGCCGCCGGTCACGCGCCGCGCGTGCGCGAGCTGACCGGGCTGACGGTCGACCCGTACTTCAGCGCGTCGAAGATCGAGTGGCTGCTGCAGAACGTCGATGGGCTGGCGGCGCGGCCCGCGGAAGAGATCTGCTTCGGCACGATCGACAGCTGGCTCGCATTCAAACTGACCGGCCGTCACGTGACCGACTACACGAACGCCTCGCGCACGATGCTGTTCGACATCAACGCGCTCGACTGGAGCGACGAACTGTGTGAGCTCTTCGGCGTGGCACGCGCGTCGCTGCCGGAAGTGCTGCCGTCGCAGGGCGAGTTCGGCGCGACCGATCCCTCGATCTTCGGCGGCGCGGCGATCCCGCTGGCGGGAATCGCCGGCGACCAGCAGGCGGCGCTGTTCGGCCAGGCCTGCTTTGAGCCGGGCTTGGCGAAGAACACCTACGGAACCGGCAGCTTCGTGCTGCTGAACGTCGGGCGCAAAGCGCCTGCGCCGCACGAGGGCCTGCTCAACACGATCGCCTGGGGCGCGTTTGGCGAGGTCGACTACGCGTTCGAGGCCAGCGTCTTCGTCGCCGGCGCCGCGGTGCAGTGGCTGCGCGACGGCCTGGGAATTGTGCAGCAGGCCGGTGAGACCGAGCGGCTTGCCGCTTCGCTCGACTCGAACGACGGCGTCTACTTCGTTCCGGCGCTAGTCGGCCTCGGCTCGCCGCACTGGGATCCGGAGGCACGCGGCGCGATCATGGGCATCACTCGCGGTACGACGAAGGCGCATCTGGCGCGCGCGGCGCTGGAGGCGATCGCCTACCAGACCGTCGACGCGGTGCGCGCGATGGAGGCGTCCGGGACGCTGCAGCTCGACGAACTGCGCGCCGACGGCGGCGCGGTCGCCAACTCCTGGTTGATGCAGTTCCAGGCCGACGTTCTCGGCGTACCGGTGGTGGTGCCGGAGGTGACCGAGACGACCGGCTTCGGCGCCGGGCTGATGGCCGGCGTAACCAGCGGCGTCTGGCAGCGTTCTGATCTGCAGGGACTGGTGCGTGAGGCATCGCGGTTCGAGCCGCAGATGACAGAATCAACGCGTGAGGCCCTGCTCGGCGAGTGGGCCGCTACGGTGCGCAGCGCTCGCGAGCGCGGTACGCCGCACTCGGTTTCGTTTTAGATTGCCGAAGGAACAGAGTTGAAAGAACAGGTCTACGTAGACGAGCGCGGCGCCGCAGGGATGGCGAAGTACCACAGGCGCGTCCGCGAGCACAAGCCGAGCGCGATGTACGACCTCGTGCGCATTCTGATGACCGGAAGCTACGGCGCGCTCGACCGCGTTTCGGCGATCGACGCGCACAACGTGCCGCGCGCCGGCGGGACGATCTTCGTGCCGAACCACTTCAGTTTCATCGATCACTTCTACACCGGCATCCACCTGCGCCGGAAGATTCAGTTCATGGCCAAGTCGCAGCTGTTCAAGCCGCCGATGGACTTCGTGTACTCGCACGGCGGCGTGTTCCCGGTGATGCGCGGCAAGGGCGACGACGAGACCTTCGTCACGGCGCAGGCGATCCTGGACCGCGGCGGCGTCGTGCAGCTCTACGCCGAGGGCGGGCGCTCGCGCGGCTACTACCCGAACGAGGCCAAGCGTGGCCCCGGCCTGCTCGCCTTGACTTCGGGCGCGCCCGTCGTGCCGGTCGCGCTGTACGGCTCGCAGTTTCTACGCGACGTCAAGCGCCACGGCTTTCCGAAGGTGATCGTGCGTTACGGCGCACCGCTGCGCTTCACGCAGATCGAGGATCCCTCGAAGGAGCAGCAGCTCGCCGCCGCGCAGGAGATCTTCCGGCGCGTCACCGAGATGTTCTGGCAGCTCGACGCCGAGTACGAGCCGAAGTGGCGCCGCGCGCAGCGCGAGGCGGACCCGAGCACCGGGCCGAAGGCGGCGCCGGTTCAGTCGTAGTAAGGCGCGAGCTTCGCGAACGCCCGCCCGTCGTGGCCGGGGATCACCAGTGCGCTCGGCGTCATCTGTGCGTACGCGCGGATCTCGCGTAGTGAGCGCCTGAATATGTGGTCGTCGGCGGTCGTCAGTGGCAGGCTGGAGTCGTCGAGCGTCTTGCGGTCGTAGATCGCGTCGCCGCAGATCAGCGCTTCGCGGTCCTTCAGCTTCAGAACCACCGAGAGATGGCCCCAGGTGTGGCCGGGCGTTGAGACAAGAATCACCGATCCGTCTCCGAAGAGGTCGAACGAGCGCCCGAACGAGGCGAACGAGTTGACGCTGTTGGCTTCGAAGTCGATCAGCCGGTAGTCGTAGGCTTGGTCGTACTGGCGCTTGATGTAGCCGCGCGCGAGTGCCCGCCCGCCGTGCGCCGCCCGCCACTCCGGCTTGGAGACGACGACCGTGGCGCCGGGCAGTTCGCTGAGCGCGCCCGCGTGGTCGAAGTGCAGGTGGGTCATCACGACGGTCTTGATCTGGGCCGCTTCGATCCCCAGCGATCGCAGCCGGGCGGGGAGTGGCTGGTCTTCTTTCGCCCGCACCGCGTAGATGCTCGCGCCCATCCGTCCGAGGGCTGCTCTCGGGTCGTGCGCGACCGCCGGCGGCAGGCCGGTGTCGACCAGCACGTAGCCGGCGGTCGGATGCTCGGCGAGGAAGATCGGGCAGGGGACCCACGTCTCGATCTTCTTGCTCAGGCCGCGGCCGATCGCGCGGGCCTTAGAGGCGCCGCCGTCCTCGCGGTGCAGAAAACCGCGTGGCGCACCCATCTCGCCGGTCAGCAGCGGGCGCAGGGACACATGAGCACCCGCCGATCCACCAGGCAGCGGCTGCGACAACACCGGGGCGTCGATATCTGGCATGGCCGTTGAAATCTACGGGTCCCGGCGGGCGGGTGCACAAAAGCGGGTGCACAATAAGCAGAGGGGCCCGGTCGCAAAACGACCAGGCCCCTCGGCGAAAACAGCTATCGCAACGGCGATGACCTAGAAGGCCATACCGCCGAACATGCCGCCGGTGATGTTGAGCACCTGGCCGTGCACGTAGTTGCTGAGCGGGCTCGCCAGGAAGAAGATCGGCGCGGCCGCCTCTTCCGGCGTGGCCGGGCGGCCGAGCGGGATCAGCATCGACGCCATCTGGCGCATCTGCTCCGGGATGCCGAGCTGGATCTGCTCGCCGTCCTTCTCGATGACCTCGGCGTTCTCCTTGGCGGCAGTCAGGCGGGTCTCGACGAAGCCGAAGGCGACGGCGTTGACGTTGACCTTGAACTGGCCCCACTCCTTGGCGACGGTCTTCGTGAGACCGACGACGCCGAGCTTGCCAGAGCTGTAGTTGGCCTGGCCGGCGTTGCCGAACATGCCCGAAGTCGACGACACGTTGACGATCTTGCGGAAGACTTCCTTGCCCTCGTCGCGCTCGGCCTTGGCCGGTTCACGGAAGTAAGGGGCGGCTTCGCGGATCATCTGGAACGGCGCCTTCACGTGGATATTCAGCATCGCGTCCCACTGCTCGTCGGTGATCTTGTGCACCGGGGCGTCCCAGGTGTAGCCGGCGTTGTTGATCAGGATGTCGATCTGACCGAATTCGTCGATCGCCTTCTTGACGATCTTCGCCGGCTCGCCGTCGGCGGTGATGTCGCCGCCGATCGCGACGGTGTTGCCCTGGATTTCGCCTGACGCCTGCTCGGCGACGTCGCCGTCGAGGTCGGTGATCAGCACGTTTGCACCGGCGCCGGCCAGCAGTTCGGCGGTCGCGCGGCCGATGCCGCGGGCGGATCCGGTGACGATGGCGGACTTGCCTTCGAGCAGTCCGGGAATCACAAGTTCACTCATGTCGTTAGGTCTCTTTCCTTCGATCGAAGATGGGGAAATTCCAGCGCGGGAGCTTATCGGCACCGCGCCCAATACCGGAAGTGAGAAGTTCTACTTCTCGCCGATGACCCGAGTCGCGCCCTCGTCGCGCATCAGGTAGGCGGCGATCGCGATCATTGGAATCGAGACGAGCAGGATGATCGTGGCGACCGCGTTGACCTCGGGAAGCGAGTTGGTCGTGCGGAACTTGCCGAAGATCCAGAGCGGCAGGGTGTTGGTGTCGGCCCCAGCCAAGAAAAACGTGACCGCGATCTCGTCGAACGACAGCGCCAGGGAAAGCAGCGCGCCCGCCACCAACGACGTTCGGATCGTCGGCAGCGTGACGTACCAGAACGTGCGCAGCCCGCTCGCGCCGAGGTCACGCGAAGCCTCCTCCAAAGACGCCGAAACACGCCGCAGCCGTGCCAGCACGTTGTTGAAGACGAGCACAATGCAGAACGTGATGTGACCGACGATCACCGTCCAGACCGAGAGCTGCGCGCCGAAAAAGAGGAAGAACGAGGCCAGCGCCACGCCGGTGATCACGCCGGGCAGGATGATCGGCAGCGTCACGCCGAAGTTCACGAGCTGCCCGCCACGGAACTTGAAGCGCGCAAAGGCGAAGGCCATCGAGGTGCCGAGCACCAGCGCGACCGCCGTCGCGGCGACCGCGATCTTCACCGATAGCCAGGCCGCGTCCTTCGGCTGCGGGTCGTGCAGCAGCACCTCGTACCAACGCGTCGAGAAGCCCGGGAACGGCCACGAGTTGATCGCGGTCTTGTTGAACGAGTACAGCACGATGATCGCGAGCGGCAGATACAGGAACAGGAAGACCAGGAAGGCCAGCGTGCGGAAGATCCAGGACTGCGTTCGCGCGCCGCTCATGTGTTCTCGAGCGCGCCGGTGCGGCGCGAGATCGCCATGAAAACGCAGAGCGTGAGCAGCGTCAGGGATGCCAGTGCCGCGCCGAACGGGAAGTCGGCCGCTACGCCGAAGCGATCCTTGATCGCGCCGCCGAGCACCTGCTCGCCGCCGCCGACCAGCGACGGCGCGACGAAGTCACCCATCGTCAGCGCGAACACGAACAGCGAGCCGGCGACGATGCCGGGCGTGGCGATCGGCAAGATCACCTTCCTGAAAGTCGTGAACGACTTCGCGCCGAGATCGCGCGAGGCCTCGATCACCGAGTCGGGGATCTTCTCGAAGGCCGTGTAGATCGGCAGGATCATGAACGGCAGCCAGACGTAACACCAGGCGATTGCGATCGCCTTCTCGTTGTAAAGAAATGCGCTCGAAGGGTGGTCGATCACGCCGATCGAGGTGAGGAAGCCGTTGATCACGCCGCTGCTGCCGAGGATCGTGCGCCAGGCGAAGATCCGCACCAGCAGCGACGACCACAGCGGCACGACGACGAGCAGGAAGAGCAGCGTGCGCCACTTCGGCGCGGCGATCCGCGCCATGTACCAGGCGAGCGGCAGCGCGAGGCAGATGTCGATCAGCGTGACGATCGTCGCCAACAGCACGGTGCGAAAGAAGATCCGCAGCCACAGGCCTTCGTTGCCCGAGAACAGCTTCGTGTAGTTCTTGAACGTCCACTTGTGGACCAGCTCGGCTGTGAATGGGTCCTGTTGCCAGAACGAAGTGAGCATCAGCAGGGATAGCGCCGTCAGATAGAAGACGAGCAGCCAGAACACGCCTGGCCCGAGGAGCAGGCCAAGCCTGCTCCTCGGGTGGCGGTACAGAAACCCTGAGATGCGTTGCATCACTCAGGTCCGCGCAGGGTCATCCTTGGACCTGCGCCCAGGCATCCGACCACTGCTGGTAGTTCGTCGGTGCCACCGGCGTCTTCCAGTACTTGATCGAGTCGTAGTAGTTCTTGTCGGTGATGTGCAGGTCGTCGCAGCGCTGCTGTCCGACGACTTCACAGGTCTTCTGGTTGGCCGGGCTGTAGCCCGTCACATCCGCGACCTTCGCCTGCACCTCTGGGCTGGTGACGTAGTTCATGTACTTGTAGGCACAGATCGGGTGCTTCGCCTTCTTCGAGATCATCCACGAGTCGGACCAGCCGGTCACACCTTCCTTCGGGATCACCTCCTTGACGTTCATGCCCGCCTTCTTCAGGTCGTTGGTCATCAACGGCCAGCCGGCGCCCATCGTCGAGTCACCGCTCTTGAAGAGGTCCTCGAAGTCGGTCGCAAGCACCCAGTACTTCTTGACCAGCGGCTTCTGCTGCTTGAGCTTCGCCGTGACCTTGTCAAGCGTCGCCTGGTCGAGCGCGTACGGGTCGTCCTTGCCGAAGAACTGCAGCGCCGGGTCGGCGATCTGGATCGGGTTGTTCGGCACCGTGATCTTGCCCTTATTCGCAGGGTCGTACAGCACGGCCCAGGAGGTCGGCGCGGTCTTGACCTTGTCGGCGTTGTAGATCAGCACGTTTGCGCCCCACATGAATGAGAGGCCGTAGTGCGTGCCGTCGACGGTGTTGAAGTCTGGCGACTGCAGCTGTGGCGCAATGTCGTCGAAGTTCGTCAGCTTCGACGTGTCGAGTGGCGCGACGGCTCCGGACTTGATCAGCCGCAGGGAGGCGTCGCCCGAGGGGGAGACCAGGTCGTACTGGCCGCCACCGCCGGAGCGGAACTTCGTGTACATCTCGTCGGAGGATCCGGCGTAGGTGTCGTTGACCTTGCATCCGGTGTCTTTCTCGAACTGATCGACGAAGGACGGGTCTGTGTAGCCCTCCCAGTCGACGATGTTCAGCGCGCCCTCACCCTGGGCGTTGATGTCGGGGCCTTGGGCTGTGTTGCTGGAGCTCGACGACTTGTCGTCGCCACAGCCCGCGACCGCGACTGCCATGGCGAGGAACACGGCGAGCGCCAGCGTCCACTGCAGAGCAGTGACCACCCGCGCGCGCCGCGATCGCTCGGGCGAGCGCCGCTTTCGCGATTTTGAACCACGTGAATTCATGAGTTCTCCTTCGATGATGTGCCGATGAGCCGCGTGTACGCGCGGCTCCAATTCAGGGTCACCGCTGCGCCTTTCAGCGCCTCGGCGTCCTTGAAACTCGTGTCTGCGTTCTGACGCAGGACCATCAGTTCGCCGCCGCCGTCGAGGTCCACGACGAAGCGCGTCGTGGGCCCGGCGAACATGCTCTCGCGCACGGTGCCGCGCGCGTGGCAGCGGTCGTTCTGCGCGGGATCGCCCGCTTGAAGGGAGATCCGCTCTGGGCGTACGGTCACGATCGCGGTGTCGCCGACCGCGAGCGTCTGGCCGGCCAGCGGCGCCTCGATCTTGTCGCCGGTACCGAGCGTGAGATGCGCGACGTCGCCGGCGATCGCGGCGACCGGCAGCTCCAGCAGGTTCGAGACACCGACGAAGCCGGCGACGAAGCTCGACTCCGGCCGGTCGTAGATCTCGTTGGGCGTGCCAATCTGAATGATGTTGCCGTCCTCCATCACCGCGATCCGGTCGCTCATCGAGAGCGCCTCGTCCTGGTCGTGGGTGACGTAGATGAAGGTGATGCCGACCTCTTGCTGGATCCGCTTCAGCTCGACCTGCAGCTGCTGGCGGAGTTTGAGATCGAGCGCGCCGAGCGGTTCATCGAGCAGCAGCACGCGGGGCCGGTTGACCAGCGCGCGGGCGAGCGCGACGCGCTGCCGCTGGCCGCCCGAGAGTTGATTGGGACGGCGGTCGCCGTAGCCGTCGAGCCGCACCATCGCCAGCGCGTCGTCGACGCGTTGACCACGCTCAGAGCCGGGCACGCCCGTCACCTTCAGCCCGTACTCGACGTTGCGGGCGACGGTCATGTGCGGGAACAGCGCGTAGTCCTGGAAGACCGTGTTGACGTCGCGTTCGTTCGGCGGCAGGTCGGTCACATCGGCGCCGCCGAGCGAGACCGTGCCCTCGTCCGGCCGCTCGAAGCCGCCGATCATCCGCAGACAGGTCGTCTTGCCCGATCCCGACGGGCCGAGCATCGTGAAGAACTCGCCACGATGGATCTCAAGGTCCACGCGGTCCACGGCGGTCACGTCGCCGTAGGTCTTGCGCACTCCACTGAGCCGAACGTCAGTCGCGCGTGGCTCCCCAGCCTCCGCGTCGTCCTGTGGTCCCATTCATCGATTCATACCGGATCGACGGGATGCCGGGGAGATTTCTTCGCGCTTAAAACCCGTAACTGCGGCCAATCACGTCGAGCATCACTTCGTCCGTGCCCGCGCCGATGCGGTTGAGGCGCATGTCGCGCCAGGCGCGCTCGATGCCGTATTCCTTCATGTAGCCCCAGCCGCCGTGGATCTGCAGGCACTCGTCGGTCACTTCGCAGCCGATCTGCGAGGCGAACAGCTTGGCCTGCGAGATCTCGCGCACCGGGTACTCGCCGCGGTCGACCAGCCACGCGACGTAGTAGTTGAACTGGCGCGCCGCCTCGATCTTCGTGCTCATCGCGGCGATCTTGTGACGGATGCTTTGGAACTTGCCGATCGGGCGGCCGAAGGCCTCGCGCTCACGCGCGTATTCCATCGTCATGTCCAGGCAGCGCTGCGCGCCGGCGACGCAGGCGCAGGCGGCGACGAGGCGCTCGCCCTGTAGCTCCCACATGATGTTGTAGAAGCCCTTGCCCTCTTCGCCGAGCATGTTCTCGTGCGGCACACGCATGTCCTGGAACGAAAGCTCCGCAGTGTCGGAGGCATGCATGCCGAGCTTCTCGAGCTTGCGCGAGACGGAAAAGCCCGGCGTGTCGGTGTCGACGACGAACAGCGAGAAGCCGTCGTAACCGGTCGAGTCGTCGGTTTTGGTCACGAGCACAATCGTGTTCGCGCGGATGCCGTTGGTGATGAAGACCTTCGAGCCGTTGATCACCCACTCGTCGCCGTCGCGCACGGCGCGCGTCTTGATCGCAGCGACGTCGGAGCCGGCGTCGGGCTCGGTGATGCCAAGACAGAGAATGTTCTCACCCTTGATCGCCGGCACGAGGTACTTCTGCTTGATCTCCTCGGAGCCGAACTTGTAGATCGGCGGCATCGCCATGTCGGTCTGCACCGCGATGCCCATGTTCAAGCCACCGCTGTTGGTGAACGCCATCGCCTCGGCGCGCACCACGCTGGCGAAGTAGTCGCCGCCCTGGCCGCCGTACTCCTCGGGCATCGTCAAGCCGAGAAAGCCCAGTTCGCCCATGCGCGTGAACACCCAGTCGGGGAAGGTGGTCTCTTCCCACTCGGTCGAGTGCGGCTGGAGCTCCTTCTTGACGAAGGCCTCGATCGACTCGCGCAGCTGTTCGTGTTCGTCGGTGAAGATGAAGTGGCGCGTACGCGCGCCGTGGTCCGGCTTGATGGTGTCAGTCGCCATCTGGGCTCCTTGCAAAAAGTTAGAAGTGAGAAGTTCTAGTTCTTACTTTAACGGCTCGGTCACGATCCTGCAATTTCGCCTCACAACCCAGCGTCAACGGGAGTGTGTCCAAGCTTGTGAATACTCTCGCGTGCGTGATTGATTCGCTTAAAGGGGGACTGCGCGAATGGTCAGGGGATGCGCGAGAGTGGCTGAAGCTCCGCGGCCTCGAACTTGCCGTGCTCGTCGCTGTGTGGTTCGTCGCCGCGGCGATCATCTTCTGGCTCGCCTCGGGCCACGAATCGCCGCGCCGCTACCAGGATGAGTTCCTCTTCTGGGGCGTCGCGAAGGCGTGGGCGCACGGCAACGGCCTGACCTGGCGCGGCACCGACCTGAACCTGCTGTCCTGGCTGTACCCGGTGATGCTTGCGCCGGCGTTCTGGTTCAGTCACTCCGTCGCGACCAGCTACACGCTGGTGCACCTCTTGAACTCTCTGTACATGACGGCGGTGTTGTTCCCGGCGTTTTTCATGGCGCGCATGTACCTCGACCGCTGGACCTCACTGCTTGCGGCGCTGTTGGCGATCTCCGTGCCGGCGATGAACTACGCGGGGGTGATCGGCACCGAGACGCTCGCCTACTTCACGTCTACGGCGGCCTATGCGGCGATGCTGTTATCGATCGTCAAACCGAGACCGCGGAACTGGGCGCTCGCACTGGCGACCGTGCTGATCGCCTTTCTCACGCGCACGCAGTTCATCGCCTACCTGCCGATCTACTTCGCCGCGATCGTGCTGGCGGGATTGATGCGCAGCCGCGCCGACTGGCGCGAGTACTTCGAGTCACAGAAGTGGCTGTTGATCGCCAGCGGCGCGATCGCCGGCCTCGCCGGCCTGATCTTCCTGTTCGCCGGCAAGAAGGTGCTCGGCCTCTACGGCGGCGTCTTCAACGGGGTTTCGCCGAGCGACGTCTGGTTCTGGATCAAGGCCTTCACCGCCGACGTCTACATCGTCGTCGGCTTCATTCCGGCGATCGCCGCTTTGGCGATGTTGTTCCAGAAGGAGAACCGCCGCGATCCCCTGATCGGTGCGCTGCTCGCGCTGGTCGTGGTGGCGACGCTCGTCTTCATCGCCCAGATCACCTGGTTCTCGGCGACCAACCAGTTCTCGTGGCGCTCGCGCCACATCTTCTACGAGCGCTACATGTTCTACCTCGGACCGCTGTACTTCACGGCGTTCTTCGCTGCCTTCAAGCGCGTCTCGCTGCGCTCGGCGATCATCTCGACGGTCATCTCCTGCTTCATCGTGCTCGGGTTCCAGACCGACGCGGTGCTCGTGCCGTTCTCCTACGACTCCTTCGGCTTGACCTTGTTCGGCTGGTACATGGACGCGCACCCGGGCGTGGTGCCGCACATCGGCTCGTTCATCGCGCGATTGACGCTGTTGCTGGGTCTGGTCTATCTGATCGCGACGGTCGCGAAGGAGGAAGTTGCGCGCATCGGCATGATCATTTCGACCGTACTCGTGTTCGGCTTCCTGATCGCCGGGCAGTACAAGACCTGGGACGACGCGCTGCTCTACTCGCACGACGCTTTTGCGTCGTTCCCGCGCCCGGCCAACTTCATCGACAAGGCGACCGAAGACGACGTCGGCATGATCGTCACATCGACCGACGCGCCGGAGATGTACTTCCAGCAAGAGTTCTGGAACGACCGCATCATCCGCGCCTTCGCCACCGACAAGGCGCCGTTCAAATCGCCGGTGATGTACTCGCCGAAGTGCGAGTTCGATTGGGACAGGGACGGTTCGATCCTCGGCACCGGCTGCGACAAGGTGCCGAGTGCGTACGTCATCCGCAGCAACGACATCGCGGTCCACTTGAAGGACGAGATCGACCGCGTCAATCCGTCGCCTCTGTGGCCGACGGTGACGCTGATCGTGGCCGAGCCGCCGCCGCGTTTGCTGTCGATCGTCGACGGCCGGGTGGTCATCTCCGGGCTGGTCCAGGGCCAGATGCACGTCAGGACCTTCCTCGACAACCCGGGCGAGCTGCGCATTCGCTTCGCTTCGTCGCGGCCGCCGCATGTGATCACCGTCGGCAAGGATGTCACCAAGGTGCCTGCGGGCGGCGACGCCACGATCACGGTGCCGCTGCCGGCGAACGACAACGAGGAGCTCGTGACGATCAAGACGCCGAAGGGTCTCCCCGACGCTGCAGTGGTGACTTCGGTCGAAGCGCGCGAGCAGGGCGGCGACTGGATCTCGCTGCTCTGATCCCCGGCGCTCTTCGCGCTACTTGAACTTCAGACTTTCGAGAATCTGATCGCAGCCGTCGTTCAGCTCGTGGGTGTGTGACGGCGACGACTGGCAACTGATCTGGAACTCGTCCGCGCCGCGGAACAGGAACGTCAGCTTGTTGGCGAGCTTCACTCCGCCGCCGGCCGGGTAGTGCACGACGTACTGGTAGCCGGGAAGGCCACCGAACTTGACGGGCTTCCCGTCGCTTGCCGACCCTTTCGCCTGGCGAGTCAGTGCTTTGACGATGCGGTCGACTTCGGCCTGGTTGCCGTTCACGCCTTTCGGCAGCGTCTTCTTCAGCTTGTATTGCGTGATCGTCGCCTGGTCGAAAGGCTCCTTCAGAGCAACCGAGACCGAGCGCATTCCTGAGCCGCCTTCGCCGGTGTTGCGGGTGAGCGTCCAGGTGCCGGGATAGTTGAAGCTGTACGCGTAAGTTGGCGTGGAAAACGCTTTGTCGCCGCTGCCGCCGCAGCCGCTCGCGACCACGGCCAGCACCGCGAACGTTCCTAGATATCGCCACCGGCTGTTCATCGGGTAGCTATTCAATCAATCCGGGGGATTCCCCTTGATTGTCCACCGGCATGTTGCATTTTCCCAATTTTCATCCTACGATCGTTCTAGGCAGCCTCTCGGAAACCCGGTTGCTCGGTCTGAAAGCCGCATTGATGCGGGAATTTTCGCGACCTCGGTAGTCAATCACCCAACCCAGTGCTCGGCGCGAGTGCGCGTAGCGAGATGCTTCGCGCGCGGCGGACTGGAGGAGGACCCAACGGAATGAACTTCAGTACGAAGCAACAGCGCGTTCGCGCGTTCGCAACTGCGCCCGTCGCGCTTCTGACGGCGGCGGCACTGCTGTTCGGCGGAGCGGGATCGGCCGCCGCGGCAACCAACTGCGACTCGGCGATCGCCGCCTACACGAGCGCGATGTCGAAGCGCGCGGCGGCACAGTCGTCGGTCAAGCTTGCGACCACGGCTGCAAAGAAGAAAAAGGCAAAGATTGCGCTGGCAATCGCTCAGGCTGCCGCCGACGCGGCGAAGCAAGCGCTGCAGGTTGCGTGCGCTCCGACGGCCGGACCGCAGGGTGCGGCTGGATCGCCGGGTGCGGCCGGACCGGTCGGCGCTCAGGGAGCGATCGGACCCGTGGGTGCAACCGGCGCGACCGGAGCCGCCGGCGCAAAGGGCGACAAGGGTGACACCGGCTCGACTGGGGCGGCGGGAGCCGCCGGCGCAGCCGGGGCGTCTGGAGCTGCTGGCGCGGCCGGCGCCAAGGGCGACCAGGGAATCCAGGGCGAAATGGGCCCGACCGGCGCCACTGGTGGCAAGGGTGACCAGGGCGCGACCGGCGCCACTGGCGACAAGGGCGACCAGGGAATCCAAGGTGAGGCTGGAGCGACCGGCGAGGCCGGCGCGAAGGGCGACCAAGGCGTCCAGGGCGGAACCGGTGCCACCGGTTCGACCGGCGAAAAGGGCGACCAGGGCGTCCAGGGCGAAATGGGCCCGACCGGAGCCACCGGTGACAAGGGCGACCAGGGTATCCAGGGTGAAACCGGTTCCACCGGTTCCACAGGTGTCAAGGGTGACCAAGGCGTCCAGGGCGAGACCGGCGCCACCGGCGAGACCGGTGAAAAGGGCGACAAGGGTGACAAGGGCGACCAAGGCATCCAAGGCGAAATGGGCCCGACCGGAGCCACCGGTGACAAGGGCGACAAGGGCGACCAAGGCATTCAAGGTGAAACTGGCGCCACTGGTGTGACCGGCGACAAGGGCGACCAGGGAATTCAAGGCGAAACCGGCGCCACCGGCGAGACCGGTGAAAAAGGCGACAAGGGCGACCAGGGCGACCAGGGCGTCCAAGGCGAAACCGGCGCCACCGGCGAGACCGGTGGTCAAGGTGACCAGGGCGTCCAGGGCGAAATGGGCCCGACCGGCGAGACCGGCGAGACCGGCGAAAAGGGCGACCAGGGCATCCAGGGAGTTCAAGGCATCCAGGGCATCCAGGGGGTCCAGGGCAACATCGGCGCTCAGGGCGTGATGGGCCCGATCGGCCTGACCGGAGCGACCGGCGCCACGGGCGGCACCGGCATCCAAGGAATCCAGGGCATCCAGGGAATTCAAGGCGCGATCGGTCCGACCGGTGTAGCGGGCGTAGCCGGCGCGACCGGACCCACTGGCGCCCACGGTGCCACGGGAGCCACCGGTCCGGCTGGACCCGGCGCCACCGGCGCCACCGGTGCAACTGTCGCCAGCTCGACGTTGAACTCCACCGGCGACAACAGCGTGCAGACGTTCACGTTTACGCTGCCGGCCGGGTTCACGCAGGCTCAGGTCACGTGGGACGGCAACTGCAACGGTGGTAGCACCAGCGGCACCCAGTATGTGCTCGCTCGCGTGCGTCGCGACGCGTCCACCTTTACCGGTCCCGACGCGACGGACAACCCCGCCGCAAGTTCCGGTCAGCCTGGCTTGTTGCTCTGCACGGACTCCGGCGACACCACGCCGTTCTCGCTGCGTCGTGTGTTCACCGGTCTGACGGCCGGCAACAGCTACACGATCACGTTCCTCGGGCGTCGTGCGATCACGCCGTCCGGCGGATCGACCGCGAACCCGGCGTTGACTCAGAACTACTTCACGCTGCAGTACCTGCCGTAGCGCGAATAAAAGCCCGCCACGCCACAAAAGCCCGTCGCGATTGACTCGCGGCGGGCTTTTGCATAGTTTTTGGGTTTCTGCTGTTTGACCCTTTAGGAACGCCCGAATCCTGCCGAGATCACTCTGAGTGACCTAAATCGGCAGGACATCTGCGCTCTACGCGCGGACGCCGACCGTCACACGGGCAGACAAACCAGGCAGACAAACAGCTGGAGGGCAGACAGTTGAGCGGGTGACGCCGGATGCGTCGCACGTTTCGCGTGTGTCCTCTGTGCGCTCACCGGAGGGTGGAACCAATGTTTTTCAACGCACGTGTCAACCGATCGCGAGTTGGTCGTCGAATGGCCGGAACGGTCGTGGCAAGTGCCATTGCGATGCTTTTCTGTGTCAGCGGCGCTTCTGCTGCTGACTGCATCCCTTCGGTCAACAACTACACGAAGGCGGCCGCGCAGGTCGTCGCGAAGCAAGCCGCGGTGAAAGCGGCGAAGAGCGCTAAAAAGAAGAAGGCCGCAAAGACCGCGCTCGCCAAGGCTAAAGCTTCGACTGTGGCCGCGAAATCAGCGATGGAACTGACCTGTGCAGCGATTGCGGGTCCGGCTGGGCCGCAGGGCATCCAAGGTTCTCAGGGTCCGGTTGGGGCGCAGGGCGCGATCGGCCCGGTCGGTGGGACCGGGGCGACTGGTGCGACTGGCGCGAAGGGCGACCAGGGCAATCAGGGCGCCACCGGTGCGACCGGCGACGAGGGTGACCAGGGCGCCACCGGTGCGACCGGCGACAAGGGCGACAAGGGCGACCAGGGCATCCAGGGCGACATGGGTCCGACCGGTGTCACGGGCGACAAGGGCGACCAGGGCGACCAGGGTGCCACGGGCGAAACCGGCGACAAGGGTGACCAGGGCGACAAGGGCGACCAGGGCGACCAGGGTGCCAC
>JBOGYW010000022.1:0-33902 GCA_050696815.1 Solirubrobacterales bacterium
GCGACTGCGCTGACCGAGGCCGGCTACGTCGGTGAAGACGTCGAGAACATCCTTTTGAAGCTGATCCAAGCCGCCGACTATGACGTCAAGCGTGCCGAGACCGGCATCGTCTACATCGACGAGGTCGACAAGATCGCGCGCAAGGCCGACAACCCCTCGATCACCCGCGACGTATCGGGTGAGGGCGTGCAGCAGGCGCTGCTGAAGATCCTCGAGGGCACGGTCGCCAGCGTCCCGCCGCAGGGCGGCCGTAAGCACCCGCACCAGGAGCTGCTGACGATCGACACCTCGAACGTGCTGTTCATCTGCGGCGGCGCCTTCGCCGGCCTCGACAAGGTGATCGGCAAGCGCGTCGGCTACAAGGGCATGGGCTTCGGCGCGGACGTCAAGGGCAGGCGCGACCAGGACCCGGGCGAGGTCTTCGAGAAGACGCTGCCGGAAGACTTGATCAACTACGGACTGATCCCCGAATTCATCGGCCGCCTGCCGGTCGTGACCGCCGTGCACTCGCTGCGCGAGCCGGACCTGATCCAGATTCTCACCGAGCCGAAGAACGCGCTCGTCAAGCAGTTCCAGCGCTTCTTCGCCTTCGACAACATCGATCTGGTGTTCGCCGAGGACGCGCTCACGGCGATTGCCGACCGCGCGATCGAACGCGAGACCGGTGCCCGTGGACTGCGCTCGATCATGGAAGAGACTTTGCTCGACGTGCAGTTCGAGCTGCCGAGCCGCAAGGACGTCACGAAGTGCGTCGTCACCAAGGAGACCATTCAGAAGGGCCTCAACCCGACGCTCGTCACCGAAGCCGCCAAGGTCGAACCGGGCGGCGCCAAGCGCATCGGCCGGCCGCCGGACGCGCTCACTCAAGAATCGGCTTAAGCCGCCTCGTGCAGATCTTCTTCGGCGCGTGCCAGTAGGTCGCGTGGCGATTCGCCGGGCTCGTGGACCGTCAGGATCACGTTCAGCCGCGGTGTGACGATCAGCGGCCGGGAGCTCTGCTCGGCCTTGACCGCCTCGGCGATCTGACGCCTTGCCGAGTCGGCGTCGGTGTCGTCGCTGTTGGCCAGCGCGAGCACGAAGTTGTCGCCTTCGAGGCGAGCCGCGAGGTCGCCCGGGCGTGCCGCCTGGTCGATCGCCTTGGCGAGTGCGGTCAGCACCGCGTCGCCCGTCGAGTAGCCCAGGAAGTCGTTGAGCGTCTTGAAGTCGTCGATGTCGACGTTGAGGATCGCGACGCGCCGGCCGCCGTGTTCCTCGCGCTCGATCTCGTCTTCGAGCCAGCTGCGCAAGCGGCGCTCGTTGGCGATCCCGGTCAGCGCGTCGGTGTTCGCCAGGTGCGCCTTTTCCTCGGCGGCCTCGATCGCGCTGTGGCGGGTAAGCGCGAGCAGCGTGCCGACCATGCTGAACGTCAGCAGCGTGGTGATGCTGCGCATGCCGGCATGTGGGTAGTCGTTGGCGAACAGAAAAGTCGCGTACAGCACGTAGGCGGCGCCAACGTAAACGACCGCGTAGCGGAACGGCAGGATCGTCAGGTACAGCAGCGCGGCCATCATGAACATCTCTACGGTGGCCGGGGCCACCGCGCCGGCGACCATGCAGGTCGCTGTCGTCATCGCCAAGCTTCCGACGCAGAGAACGTGTTCGATCCAGTTCGCGCGGCGTCGCTTCGTAACCCATAGCGCCAAAGGCGCGAGCACGCAGGTCCAGCCGAAGAAGATCGCGTAGTGCTTGGCCGAGAGCGAGAAGCTGAGGTTGCCTGTCAGGCCCATGATCAGCAGCGCGAGGCTGAGGCCGAGCGTGGAGTAGGCAGCCGTGCGCCAGGCGATCCGCATCGCGCCGATCATCGGATCGTCACCGATCGCCGCCTGTTCGGCGCGGCGACGGCGCAGCTCGAGCACCTCGGCGGTCGCATGGACCTCGCCACGCTGTTCGGGTGCCTGCACCTCGCGCAGATCGCGCCACACAGCCGACTCGCGCGAGCTGCGCGCGACGGCATACTTGGTGTCGCGCAGTGTTTGGTCGGCGCGTTTGAGCAGCGCTGCGGCGGACTCGCCGCGCTCGTGTGTGGCCCAGCCGGCGCAGGCGGTACTCGGCAGGTCGGGGCAGATCGCGCGCCGCGCCGCCGAGATGCGGTCGCGTGCGAGCAAGGTGGTGGCGTGCAAGTTGCGTGACGAGATGAACGGTGCGATCACGACGAACTGGTCGGCGCCGCGGCGTACCAGCAGGTCCCACGGCGTCAGCGTGGACTGGATCGCTTCGGCGGCGGCGATCAGCACCTGGTCGCCGGCCTCGCGACCGTACTCGGCGTTGACCTCGCCGAACTCGTCGAGGTCGAACTCGACGAGTGTGAAGGCGTCGAGGTTGGCGTTGGAGTGCTCGATCTCGATGTCGAGCTGCTCGTGGAAGCGGTGCAGGTTGTGGGCGCCGGTCAATGGGTCGCGCTCGGAGATCTCGCGGTTCGATTCGACGGCGCGCTCGAGACTCGCGCGGATCGCGGCCAGCATCAACGCCGTCGCCAGCGTGATCGACACGACGATGACGCCGCGTGCCATCGCGTCGGGCTCGTCGATCTGCGCCGAGACGTACAGAATCGCCGCGGCGCCGGCGGCGATCACCGGCCAGCCGCGCCGCAGGGGCACGTAGTAGGCCACGCCGATCGGCCCGAGCATGTAGAGCGTCAAAAAGACCGGCTTAAGGTCGCCGATGTAGAACGAGCAGATGAACGGGCCAAATACCGCGAGCAGGAACACGCCGACCATCAGCCATTCCTTGTACTCGTACCTGTAGTGCTTGGCCGCGATCGCAAAGATCAGCGGCACGAGCATGCCGGCGAGGCAGATCGCGATCACGACCGGCTCGCGCAGCGGCGCGCCGGCCGGCGTCAACGCGAAGGCGAGGCTGACACCACCGACCGCGAACGCGAGGGCGCCGACGAGCACGTAGTGCACGCGCACGGGCACGCCAAGCAGGTCGGTCGGCTCTCCGTCGCGGGGTTCGACAAAGCCGCCCAATCGGTTTAGGGCATTCGTCTGCACGCCTTAGGCATCGGCAGTTTGCGCCGGTATCGAAAGAACCGGCGAGTATTTGGTAGCTGCCGCCGAGCGGCTACTGGGGCAGCTTTTTGCAGTTCTCCTCGAGCGTCTTGCGGACTGCTTCGTTCGGAGCGTTCTTCGTGGCGTCCTGACACTGCTTGCGCAGGTTCTTCAGCGCGTCGTCGCCGCGGTCGACCGCCTTGTCAGCGGTCGACTTGATCTGCTCGCACTGCTTCGCCGCCGACCTGCGTCGCGACGCGTCTTGGATGCCGTTGGCTGCGATCAGGCAGCTCTGGTATGCCTGCGCGAGGCTGTTCTTTGCGTTGCCGCTGACGTCCTTTGTCGAGCCGCTGCCGCCGGTGACGGGCGGTACGACGGACTGGGTGGCGCCGGCCGGAGTCGCGGTCGGTGAGTCATTGCTGTCGCCGCAGCCGGCGAGCGCCAGGGCGAGCGCGGCTACGGCCGCGAGCGCGAAGGTCGAAAACGGCGTACGTGCTGACATGCGATGTCCCCCAAGCTGGTGAAAGGTTGCGTTGGGCAGGAGATTACAGCGCGGTCTGACCCGGAATGCAAAAAGCCGCCAGTGTTACGTGGCGGCCCTTTGCAGACAGGACAACGAGCCAAAGGCTCGGATCAAGATTCGATCAGTGCACGACGGATGACGCCTTGCACTTCTTCGCAGCCCGGCCCTTCTTGCCGTGCTTCGAACGCTTCACAGTTTTGCACTTCTTGGGGCTGGAAGCAGCGGTTACGGTCCCGTCCAGCTCAATCGCTGCGACGAGACCGCTGTGCTGCAGAACCGACAGGGTGATTGGCCCGGCCGAAAGCGCTAGGTACGGAAGCACCGTGTAGCGGTCGTTCACTGTGTAATCGCCCCCCGGAAGCAGTGCGAGCAACGTGTCAGTTGCCTGTGCAATCACCGCGGACTGGTCCGCGCCCGGCACGGCAGCCGGCAGCGCGAGCGTGACGATCACGTCGGTGCGCTGCGGCTGGGCGGCGTTCGCGCTTGTGACAGGAAGCAGCGCCGCGGCAACGAGCAAAGCGGTGAGTAAGAGAAGTTTCTTGGGGAGGGCCATCAAATAGTGATCTGCAAGTCGTCCTTGACTTGGAGCCAATGTAGGGGAGGAACGGTGGTTTGGCAAGGGTGTCGCGCATGGCTACCTGATTCCCGGTATTTCTGAGTCCAACCTCAGAGGTTGGAAGCTTCCAACCTCTGAGGTTGGAGCGCAAACTGCCTAGGCCGGGGTAGGTTCGCGCGTCGCCGCGACCAGCTGCGTCACGCCGGACGGGCGCTGGTCGGTCACGTCGAAGCCGGCATCTGACAGCAGGTCGCGGATCTCTCCGCGACCGAAGATGCGCTGACCGCTCGCTGGACCCGCCAAGCGGGCGGGGGCGCCGAGCACGCCGCCCGGTGCGTACGACGTCAATAGCGCGACGCGCCCGCCGCCGCGCAATACCCGCGCCACCTCGGCGAGCGTCCGCTCGGGCTTCGGGAACATGTGCAGCGCCGCAAAGCAGCAGACCGCATCGAACGCGCCGTCCACGAACGGCAGGCGCGACGCGTCGCCGCGCACGTACGCCAGTGAGCTGGCCACGTCCTCCGGCGTCTCGGTCACCGCTCGCTCGAGCATCGGCAGCGAGCCGTCGTAACCGACCGCCAGGCCGTCGGCGCCGACAGCCGCGGCAAACCGCCGCGTGAAGTTGCCGGGTCCGCAGCCCAGATCCAAAACCCGTGCGCCTGGCGCCAGCGCAAGGAGCTCGCCGGCCAACTCGTACTCGGCAGACATGCTCGGCCCGCCGAAGCCCTTCATCAACCGGCCCCAGCCGGGGCGCCACCAGCGCTCGTAAACCTGTGTCACGAGCGGCATGTTCATCGCTCGCATCACCGGCGAGTGCACTGTGCGGTCGTCGTCGAGCAGATCCAGATAGCCCACTTCTGGTTCGAACGGCGCGCGGCGGTGCACGTCGTCGAGCAGCTCACGCAGGCGCCCGATCGCGGCGGAGTCGCTAGAGCCAGCCAAGGATCAACCCGCAGACGATGATCAGCGTCAGGTCGATCGCCCCGACGACGCCCAGAACACGTAGTTGCCTGCGCGTGTTGTCGCCCATGTCGTAGAGCCATGCGGCCATGCCGTAGAACGGCATGTAGCCGAAGATCACGATCAGCGGGATGCACGGCCAGTTCCACCACCAGTACGACCAGTGGAAGATCCCACCGGCGTGCAGCACCAGCTCGACCGCGACGGAGAACAGCGAGAAAACCGTCACGAAGAACAGCCGGTTGTTGATGCCGAGGATCTTTTCGCGGGGGTCCTCCGGCAGTGCCTTCACGAACGCGATTCCGGCGATCGAGAACAGGAACACGATCTCCACGGTCAGGCCGATCAGCGGCTGATAGGCGGTGCCGCCCGTGGTCGTCCAGATCGCCGCGTCGTTGAAGTGGAAGAACAGCGCGTTGACCGTCTCGTTGAAGACGTCCATCAGCAGGAAGCCGATTCCGGCGAAGACGACCGGCCAGCGCCGCGCCTGGATCTCGATCGTGTAGATGTACGAGACCAGCCCGATCAGCACTACGACCGACCAGTTCAAGGTGTCTGGATTGCGCAGCTGACGCAGCGCCTCGTTGGTGAAATCGCTGGAAGCGAGCAGAGACATCAAGGCGCGGTCAGTCTAAGCCCTTAAACTCACGGGCCATGTCTGGAACACCGGTAGGGGAGCGAAAGCAGGTTCTTGAGGAGCGCACGCGCTACGAGCCTGCCGAGGTCGAGCAGCGGATCTTCGCGAGCTGGCTGGAGTCGGGGATCTTCCACCCCGAGGACGCCGGAACACCGGACGAGAACTACTCGATCGTGATTCCGCCGCCGAACGTGACCGGCGCGCTGCACATGGGCCACGCGCTCAACGGATCGATTCAGGACACGTTGGTGCGCCGCGCCCGCATGCAGGGCAAGCGCGCGAAGTGGGTGCTCGGCACCGATCACGCCGGCATCGCCACGCAGGCGCAGGTCGAGAAGCTGCTGGCGACCGAAGGCACGAGCCGCCAGGAGCTCGGCCGAGAAGCGTTCGAGAAACGCGTCTGGGCCTGGAAGGAGCAGTACGGCGCGACGATCGTGGAGCAGTTCAAGCGGCTCGGCGCGTCCTGCGACTACAGCGAAGAGCATTTCACGATGGAGGCGCATTACGCGCGCGCCGTCGCCCAGGTTTTCGTCGCGCTGTACGAGAAGGGCTACATCTACCGCGACAACTACATGGTCAACTGGGACCCGGGCATCGGCTCGGCGATCAGCGATCTGGAGGTCGAGGACCGCGAGGTCGAGGGCGCGATGTACGACATCTCGTACCCGCTCGAGGACGGTAGTGGTGCCCTGGTCGTGTCGACGACGCGACCGGAGACGATGCTCGCCGACACGGCGGTGGCCGTCAATCCAAACGACGAGCGTTACCGGCAGCACGTCGGTTCGCACGTGATCCTGCCGATCGTCGGCCGCCGCATCCCGGTGATCGCCGACGACCACGTGGACCCCGAGTTCGGCACCGGCGCGCTGAAGATCACACCGGGTCACGACCCGAACGACTTCGAAATCGGCCGCAAGCATGGGCTGGACGAGCTGTCGGTGATCGGCTTCGACGGGCGGATGACCGAAGACGCCGGTGAATTTGCCGGCCAGAAGGTTTTGGCGGCTCGCGACGCGGTGGTCGACAAGCTGAAGGAGCTCGGCGCGCTCGGCAAAGTGACGCCGCACACCCATGTGGTGCCGCACTCACACCGCAGCGGCGAACGGATCGAACCGTTGATCTCGCTGCAGTGGTTCTGCGACATGAAGGAGCTGGCCGGGCCGGCGATCGACGTCGTCAAGAACGGCGACGTGCGTTTCGTGCCCGAGCGCTGGGGCCGCGTCTATCTGAACTGGATGGAGGAGATCCGCCCGTGGTGCGTCTCGCGCCAGCTTTGGTGGGGTCACCGGCTGCCGGTTTGGTACCGCGGCGACGAGGTGTTCGTCGGCGAGACCGACCCCGAGGGCGACGGCTGGGAGCGTGAGACCGACGTGCTCGACACCTGGTTCTCGAGCGCGCTCTGGCCGTTCGCGACGATGGGCTGGCCCGACGAGACGCCGCAGCAGAGTGCTTTCTACCCGACCGACGTACTCAGCACCGCCCGCGACATCATCTTTCTCTGGGTCGCGCGGATGATCATGATGGGACTCGAGTTCAAGGGTGAGATTCCGTTCGACGACGTCTACATCCACTCCGTGATCCAGGCGCCCGACGGTCGCCGGATGAGCAAGTCGCTCGGCACCGGTATCGATCCGCTGGAAGAGATCGACGCGTACGGTGCGGACGCCACGCGCTTCGGCCTGCTGGCGATGTCGAGCGCTCAAGACGTGCGCTACAGCGTGGAGAAGGTCAAGCAGGGCAGCGACCTGGCGAACAAGCTCTGGAACGCGTCGCGGCTGATCCTGCTGAAGGTTGCCGACGTTGAGGCCCGACCCAGCCTGAACACACCTGAAGATCGTTGGATTGTTTCGCGCCTGCAGTCGGCGATCGACGCGACGACCAAATGCGTCGATGAGTACGACTTCTCGCATGCCGCGTTCGGCCTCTACGACTTCTTCTATGGAGACTTCTGCGACTGGTACCTGGAACTGATCAAGCCGCGGCTCTACGAAGAGGGCGAAAATGAAGAGGTTTCGCAGAACCTGCTGTTCGTGCTCGAACAGACGCTGGCACTGCTGCACCCGCTGATGCCGTTCGTGACCGAGGAGATCTGGTCTCTGCTGCCGGGCGAGCACGGAATGCTGGCCGCGTCGGCGTTTCCCGCGGCGCGTGACGAACTGCGCTCCGTCGACGACGAAGCGACCTTGGGCAACTTGATCGAGGCGGTGACGGCTCTGCGCCGTTACCGCGACGAACTCGGCGTCGCGCCCAGCGCGGGGCTGCGCGGGCGCCTCAGCGCAGAGGGTTACGAGGCCGTCGCCGACCACCTGGCGCGACTCGGCCGCATCGAGCTCGGCGGCGACGGCGAGGCCGCCGGCAGCCTGGCGGTGCCGGGCGGGGCGATCGAACTGCTGCCGAGTGACGCCTTCGACCCTGCCGAAGTGGAGGCGAAGAAGGCGGCGCGGGCGAAGGAGCTGGAGGGCGAGATCGCGCGGATCGAGGGCAAGCTCGCGAACGAGCAGTTCGTCGCCAAGGCGCCGGAGGCGGTCGTGCAGACCGAGCGCGAGAAGCTCGCCCGCTACCAGGAAGAACGCGACTCGCTGGTGTAGCGATGACGGACGCCGCTTCCGTCGAGGCCTTCCTGCTCACACGTGAGCAGTTCGGCATGCGCTTCGGGCTGCAGCGCATGCGTCGCCTGCTCACCGAGGTCGGCGATCCGCAGAGTGCGATTCCGGCCGTGCACGTGGTCGGCACGAACGGCAAATCGTCTACGACGCTGATGATCGCGGCGGCACTGCGCGCCCAGCGTTTGAAGACCGGCGGCTTCACCTCGCCGCACCTGCTGAGCTTTCGCGAGCGCATCGACATCGGCGGCGCGATGATCGACGAGGCTGCATTTGTGGCCGCCGCCGGCCCCGTCGTCGCGGCGATCGAGCGGTTCGACAGCGGCGCCGCGGCCGACGACCGCGTCACGCAGTTCGAGGCGATCGCGGCGATCGCCTTCGTCGCCTTCATCGCGGCGGGTCTCGATGCGATCGTCGTCGAGGCCGGCCTCGGCGGACGGCTCGACGCGACCAATGTGCTCGGCGACTCGCGCGTGCAGGTGCTGACCGGCGTCGGTATCGACCACACGCAGTACCTCGGCGAGACGATCGAGGAGATCGCCGCCGAGAAGGTCGCGGTGGTGCGCAGTGGCGCGGTGATGGTCGCCGGCGAGCTGGGCCAGGCCGCGCACATCGTCGCCAACCGCATGACCGACGAGCGCAACGCCCAGCTGATCGAGCTGCGCGAGGAGGCATCGGTATTCGACGCGCTGCCGGGCGCGTTCGTGCGGCGCAACGCTTCGCTCGCGCTGGCCGCGGCGGAGGTCGCCTACGGGAGGATCGCCGACGGCATCGGTGACTTCGACCGCGCGGCGGCGACCGCTGCAGTTGTTGGATTCGCCCACGATTCAAGGCTGCTCGGGCGCCTGCAGATCGCCAACTTGGAGCCGCTCGAAGTACGCGATTCGGCGCACAACGAACAGGCCGCCGAGGCGCTTGTGGACGCGGTACGCGAGATCGCGGGCGACCGCCCCGTTACATTGCTCGTCGCGATGCTGGCCGACAAACACATTGACGAGACGCTCGCCCGGCTGCTCGAAGCGGTCGCGGCCGACGGCGTGGTCGTCTGTACGCAGACGAGCAATCCGCGCGCGGTCCCGGCCGGCGAGCTTGCTCAGCGCGCCGCGGAGAACGCGGCGCCAGGCGTTCGCGTCGAGACCGAACCGGCTCCGCTCGCCGCACTCGACCGCGCCCGCGCCGTCGCCGGCCAGGGCGGCCTACTTGCCGTCGCCGGCTCGAACTACCTGCTCGCCGATTTGCTGCGCGATCCGTCGGCGCCGGCCGGAGCGACTCTGTAACCGCGATGGTCGCGAACCCGCCGAACATTCCGCCGATCGAGCCGCCGGAGCCGCCCGAGCAGCCGTCGGTGCTCGCGATGGTCGCCGTCGTGGCGCTGATCGTCGCGCTGGTGATCCTTGTGTTCTCCGGAATCGGTTACGCGCTCGGCAAGTTCATCTTCTAGGGCCGATTGCCCGCTGCGACCACCGATACACTCGCGACGAACGATGGACCGTCCTGTTTCACGTAACGCCACGATGCTCGGCGCCGCGCCGATCGCGATCTTCGGGATCGACAACAGCGGCGTAGGAGTGTTCGCCAACCTGCTCGTGATCTTCCTGATCGCGATCTGGTTCGCGCTGGTTTTCTGGACCTGGTCGGACGCTCGCCGCCGTCTCGAAGACGGCGTGCTGATCGGTTCGGCGACGCTCGCCGCGCTGATCTTCCCGTTCGCGGGCTCGCTGGTGTACGTGATCGTGCGCCCGCCCGAGACGCTGGACGACGCTTACGAACGCGACCTCGACGTGCGCGCGGCTGAGCTGCGTGTTCGCCTCCTGGAGTCCGCCGTGCGCGGCGGCCCTGGCAGCAGCGCACACTCCGCGGCGCTGTCAAGCGAAGTTCAGGGCGAGCCGGCCCAGCGGCGCTCGACGCCGCCGCCCGGCAGCGGGGGACCGCGCCGTTCTGAGCCTGCCGGTCCTTCGCAGTCAGAGTCAGGTCGCTCTCAGCGGCCCGCGCGTCCCGCATCGGGACCGGCGCCGTCGTCGCGTCCCGCGTCGCCGAGCCGTCCGCCGATTGCCGGCTCCGACGGCGCCTGATCGCGTTTTCGCGACACGGCGCTCGTCAACACCTTTCAAGCAACTCCCAGGAGAAACCACATGGAACGCACGCTGATCCTCGTCAAGCCCGACGCCTTCGAGCGCAACCTCACCGGTGAGGTGATCGCCCGTTTCGAGCGCAAGGGACTGAAGCTGGTCGCGCTCAAGCAGCTCGTCACCGGCGAGGAGCTCGCCAAGGAGCACTACGCCGAGCACGCGGAGCGCCCGTTCTTCGGCGAGCTCGTCGAGTTCATCACCTCCGGTCCGCTGGTCGCGGCCGTTCTTGAGGGCCCGCGCGCCGTCGCGGCGGCCCGCCAGGTGATCGGCGGCACGGACCCGATCGAAGCCGCCACGCCGGGCTCGATCCGCGGCGACTTCGGTCTCGAGGTGCAGAGCAACCTCGTGCACGGCTCCGACTCGACCGAGTCGTCGGCTCGCGAGATCGGTCTCTGGTTCCCCGAGCTCTAGGCATTTTGTGTCGAACCAACCGCGTTTGATCCTCGCCTCGCGCTCACCACAGCGCGAGGCGATTTTGTCTCGGCTGGGGTTGGTGTTCGAGGTCGTTGTCGCGGACGTCGTGGAACTGACTGACGGTGATCCTGTTGACGTGGTGCGTGAGAACGCTTTGATGAAGGCGCGGGCGGTTGCCGTTGACGGCGCGATGGTGATCGGTGGGGACACGGTGATCGTGCACCGTGGGGACGTGATCGGGAAGCCGGCGAATGCCGACGAAGCGCTTGCAACGATCAAGCGGCTGAGCGGCCAGGACCACGAGGTGCTGGGCGCCGTGGCGGTCATTTCGGCGAATCGGGAAGAGCGGACGGCAACGACGGCAACAAAGGTGAAATTTCGTGAGCTGACGGCGGGGCTGATGGCTTCCTACGTCGCGACCGGGGAGTGGCAGGACCGTTCAGGCGGCTACGCAATCCAACGGGGCGGCTCGATCCTTGTCGAGTCGATCGAGGGCGACTACCTGAACATCATCGGCCTCTCAGTCAACGACCTGCGCAAGCTCGCCCCCGAGCTCGGAATCTGACTCTGGAAGCGGGATTGCAGCATGCAACCAGCCGCTCAGACCAAAGTCAAAAGGCCTGCAAAAAGGCTTCTGCCGCTAGACTGCCCGCCAAGGCCGGCAAAGTTCAGATGCGCGCCGCTCGGCCTGGAACGCAAGTTCCGGTTCCACAACTCTCTCCCCGACTAAGTACTTAGACACGCCTAACAATGGGACTTTTCTCATACCTGACCGGGTTTGGCGGCCGCGATATGGCCGTGGACCTCGGCACCGCGAACACGTTGGTCTACGTGCGTGGCCGCGGGATCGTGCTCAGTGAGCCGTCCGTGGTGGCGATCGATTCGCAGACCAGTGACGTACACGCCGTCGGCGTCGAGGCCAAGCGCATGCTCGGCCGTACGCCGGGCAGCATCACCGCGATCCGGCCGCTGAAAGACGGCGTGATCGCCGACTTCGACGTGACCGAGCAGATGCTGCGTCACTTCATCCAGAAAGTGCACCAGTCGCGCTGGGCGCATCCGCGCGTCGTCGTGTGTGTGCCCTCGGGCGTCACCGGCGTTGAGAAGCGCGCGGTCGAAGAGGCCTGCCTCTCCGCCGGAGCGCGTCAGGCGTACCTGATCGAGGAGCCGATGGCCGCGGCGATCGGCGCCGGCCTGCCGGTCAGCGAGCCGACCGGGTCGATGATCGTCGACATCGGCGGCGGCACCAGTGAGGTCGCCGTCATCAGTCTCGGCGGCATCGTCACCAGCCAGTCGATCCGCGTCGGCGGCGACGAGCTCGACGAGGCGATCGTCAACTACGTCAAGCGCGAATACAAGCTGATGATCGGCCAGCAGACGGCAGAGGAGGTCAAGCTGGAGATCGGCTCGGCCTACCAGATGCCCGAAGAGGTCCAGGCCGAGATTCGTGGCCGCGACCTGGTAACCGGCCTGCCGAAAACGATCGTCCTGACGAGCGAGGAAGTGCAGCGCGCACTGGACGAGCCCGTTGGAGCGATCATCGACTCGATCCGCGTCACGCTCGACCAGACGCCGCCGGAACTGGCCAGCGACATCATGGATCGCGGCATCATGCTTGCGGGTGGTGGCTCGTTGCTGAAGGGCTTTCCGGAGCGCCTGCGCGAGGAGACTCAGATCCCCACTCACCTGGCGGAATCGCCGCTCACCTGCGTGGCGATTGGGTCGGGCCGGTCGCTCGAGGAGTTCGAAGCGATCCATCGCACCACCAAGGCACGTCGTCGTCGGCGGTAGCGAGACTGTGAATTCAAGACTTACTTTTTCGGGAGCACAATGCCCAACAGGAAGCAGATTCGGCGACGCCGCGCGACCGCGGTCGGACTAGTCGCCCTTTCGTTCGTGCTGCTGACGGCCTACTTCAACGAGGCCGCCGGTGGCGCATTGCATTCGATCCAACGCGGCGCGATGGAGGTTTTGTCGCCGCTGCAGTCGCTCGCCAGCGGCGCGATCAAGCCTGCCCGCGACGCCGTCAATTGGGTCGGCGATTCGGTCCATGCGAAGGGCGAGAACGACGACCTCAAGCGGCAGCTGACCGACGCTCGCATCCAGGAAGCGCGCCTCGAGCAGGCCGCGACCGAGAATCAGCAGCTGCGCAACCTCGTCAAGTTCAACGAGACCGACGCCTTCCCGGCCGGCCGTACGCCGATCAGCGCGCGTGTGATCGTGCGCTCGCCGACCGAGTGGTACGGGCGCGTGACGATCAACAAGGGCAGTTCGTCGGGCGTACATGTGAACCAGCCGGTGATCGCCGACGGCGCGCTGGCGGGCCGCGTGACCAGCGTGTCGCCACACGCCGCGCAGGTGACCTTGCTGACCGACAGCACCAGCGGCGTCGCCGCGACCGTCAGCGGCAAGAACATCCTCGGCATCGTCAAGACCGGTGCCGGCGGCCAGGCCGGAGCCGACGACCTGCAGCTCACCTACATCCGCCAGCGCGGCACGATCCGCGTCGGCAACATGGTCGTCACGAGCGGCACGGTCGTCGACCCGAGCCTGGTGAAGTCGCTGTTCCCGCCGGGGATTCCGATCGGCTCGGTCTCGAAGGTGGATCTCGAGGAGCGCCAGCTCTACAACCGCGTGCACATCAAGCCTTTCGTCGACATGCACGACATTCAGATCGTCGAAGTGCTCGCGAAGAAGGGTGGCCGATGAGCCCCGAGTACGGAAACATGCTGTTGCGCCTGTCGGCACTGGTCATCGGAACGGTGATCATCCAGCTCGCGGTGATCACGCAGTTCAGCTTCTTCGGTGTCACGCCGGACGTAATTCCGGTGCTGGTCGCGTCGATCGGCCTGCTCGGCGGTGCCACCGCGGGCGCTACTTCCGGCTTCGTAGCTGGTTTCTTGATTGACCTGATTTTGTTGCAGACGATGGGCGTGTCCTCGCTGATTCTCACGGTCGGCGGCTACGCAGCCGGACGTCTGCGCGAACTTCGCGACCCAGTGCATCCCCTCACCAACTCCGCCGTCGGCGCGACCGCGTCGATCTACTTCGTCGTGACCTTTGGCGTCATGCAGTTCTCGCTGGGCCAGCCGGCGCCGCAGCCGTGGCAGATGCTCTGGCAGGTGATCATGTCCGGCCTCTTCGGCGCGGTGCTCGCGCCGGTCGTCTTCCGCATGGCCCGCTGGGCGTTGCTGCCGACACTCGGCCGCGACGACCCGATGTTCCGCCGCCGCCGCGCGACGATCGCGACCTCGCGCGTACTCGCCGACCCGACGATCAATTCGCGTAGCCGCCGTCGCCGGATCAGTCGTGCCCGCAGCAAGGGAGCGCGATGAACACGCCGTTCTACCGCCTGCCCGAGAAGTCCTCCGAGGGCCTCACCTCGCGCTCGTCGCTGCGTATCGCGATGCTCGGCGTGGTCGCGCTGGCGCTTTTCGCGATCGTCTTCTTCCGGCTCTGGTTCCTGCAGGTGCTTTCCGGCGACAAGTATCTGGCACAGGCGAACGAGAACCGCGTGCGCGACGTCCGCGTCGAGGCGCCGCGCGGGCAGATCCTCGACCGCAACGGCAACGTACTGGTCGAAAACCGCGGCTCGTGGCAGGTGCAGGTGGACCAGCGCCGCTGGGGCATCCACCTGAGCAAGAATGGCCGCATCGTGGTCAGCGATCCCGGCTTCTCCCGGGTGCTGACACGGCTTTCGCGCGCAGTCGGCGAGCCGCGCAAGGCGCTGATCCAGAGCATGCAGGACTCACTGCTGCAGGTGCCGTTCGCCAACGCGACTGCCGCCGAGGACGTGAAGTTCAACAGCGTCGCCGAGATCAGCGAGCGCCAGGAGGACTTTCCCGGCGTCAACGTGACCCAGACCTTCGAGCGCTCCTATCCCTACGGCGACCTCGGCGCACACCTCTTCGGCAACGTCCGCGAGGTCAGTGGCGAGCAGCTCAAGGCCGGCGAGTACGAGGGCGCCCAGCAGGGCGACCGCGTCGGCCAGGACGGCCTGGAGTCCGAGTACGACCGCTACCTGCGCGGCCGCAGCGGCACGCAGCGGATCCAGGTGGACGTTGCCGACCAGGCGCACGGCGAGCTGCCGGGCACCGCGGCGCGCACTGGCGAGAGCCTGCGGCTGACGGTCGACAAGGACGTGCAGAAGGTCGGCGAGAACGCGATCAGGCTGGCTTCGGGCGGCGCGCCGTCGCACGGGTCGGCATTCATCGCAATGGACATCAAAGACGGCGCGATCCGCGGCATGGGCAGCTTCCCGAGCTTCGACCCGTCGGTCTACACAGGCGTGCTCAAGCAGTCCACCTACAAGCGCCTCAGCTCGACCGAAAACGGCACGCCGCTCGTCAACCGCGCCGTCTCGTCGGAGTACCCGGCGGGATCGACCTTCAAGCCGATCACCTCGATTGCCGCACTCGAGACCGGCGTGCTCAAGCTCGGCGACACGATCGACGACGGCGGCACCTACGACTACGGCGGGCGCATCTGGCAGAACGCCGGCAAGGCGCCGAACGGCCCGGTCAACATGGTCAGCGCGCTGAAGGTCTCGAGCGACGTTTTTTACTACATCCAGGGCCAGCACGCCTACCAACACGGCAATCAGGTGATCCAGCGCTGGGCTGGCATGCTCGGCCTCGGCAAGTCCCCGTCGATCGACCTGCCCGGCGCCGCCGACGGCCAGGTGCCCTCGCCGAAACTGGTCAAGAAGCTCTACAAGCTGCCGTACAACATCGGCGACAACATGAACCTCGCGGTCGGCCAGGGCTACCTGCTGGTCTCGCCGCTGCAGATGGCGGTCGCCTACTCCGCACTCGGCAACGGCGGCTACGTCGTGAAGCCGCACCTCGGGCTGCGGATCGACACGTCGACCGGCCGAGTGATCGAGGACATCAATCAGCCGGCGCGGCGCAAGATCAGCATGAATCCGACGTATCGCGCGGCGATCTTGCAGGGTCTGCACGAGGCGGCGGACACGCCGGGCGGCACGTCATACGACGTGTTCTCGAGTTTTCCACGCCCGATCGCCGGTAAGACCGGAACTGCCGAGACGAACAAAGGCGACCAGTCGTGGTACGTCGCACTGGCGCCGTATCCCAACCCGAAGTACGTCGTGGCGGTCACGGTGGAGCAGGGTGGCTTCGGCGCCGAGGCGGCGGCGCCCGCCGCGCGCCTGATCCTTGCGAAACTGCTGGGAGTGAAGGGCAAACAGGAATTCGTACGCGGAAAGTCGCGCACGCTCTAGAAGGACGCAGCAGATGCCCACCGCAGACATCCCCGCACAGCGCATCGACCCGACCGGCGTAGCCGCCGGTGTCAAGCGCTTCCGCGCGGCCGACCTAGGCGGCGTGACGGTGCGCGGCTTCGACTGGCAGCTGCTCGGCGCCGCGATCGGGCTGGTGATCTGCAGTCTGGTCGTGATCAACGGCGCCACCCAAGACGACATCTCCGGCTCGCCGCACTACTACCTGGTCCGCCAGACCGTCTTCGCGATCGTCGGCCTGGCGCTGCTCGCCGTCGTTTCACGCATCGACTACACCCGGTTGCGCGAATACCGCACGCAGATCTACGCCCTTCTGATCGGGACCAACGCGCTCGTGTTGCTCATCGGTGCGGCCAGCCGCGGCTCGCGCCGTTGGTTCAATCTCGGCTTCTTCCAACTGCAGCCGTCGGAGCTCGGCAAGGTGCTGTTGGTTTTGGCGCTCGCCGGCTACGTCGCCGACCGCTCACGCGATCGTCACGCCACGAGCATCGTGTTGCCGGTTATCGGCCTCGCCGCCTTCCCGGCCGCGCTCGTGTTTCTGCAGCCGGACCTTGGTACAGCACTGGTCTACGGAGCGATCACACTCGCGATTCTGTTCATCGCGGGCATTCCGTGGCAGCAGATGACTGCGCTGGTGGCGGTCGTCGCGATGATCGGCGCGGGCGTGCTGTGGGCTGCTCCCGCGGCCGGCGTGAACGTGCTCCACGAGTACCAAGTGCAGCGTCTGACGGCCTTTCTTCACCCGAATGAGGACCTCGCTGGACAGGGCTACCAACAGGCTCAGGCGCAGATTGCGATCGGGGCAGGAGAAAGAGTTGGGCGCGGCGTGGCAAACTCAACACAGACACAACTGAACTTTTTGCCCGAGCACCACACGGATTTCGTGTTTGCGGTGGTCGGGGAGTCGTACGGCTTTGCTGGTGCGGCTGTCGTATTAACGCTGTACGCGCTGCTGTTGTGGCGCGGTCTGAGGATTTTGGCCTCGGCTCGCGACCAATTTGGCGCTTTGATTGCCGCCGGAGTGGTGGCGATTTTGATGTTTCAAGTATTTGTCAATGTCGGGATGAACATCGGCATCATGCCAATCACAGGTGTGACGCTGCCGATGATGAGTTATGGAGGCTCTTCGATGCTCGTGACTTTCATCGCGCTGGGATTGCTGGAATCGATTGCCGTGCATTCGCGCGGACCCCGAACCGGCCTTCTCTAAAAATCTTTAAGGAAGAAAATTGAAAAAGAAAGTTCTGGTCAGCGCTGACCGAAATGAAACCCGCGTCGCGATGCTGGAAGCATCCGGCACGCCCTCCAAGCGCGGTAGCGGCAAGCCCGCTGCAGACAACTCCAAATGGCGCACCGCCGAGCTCTACCTTGAGCGCCGCGGCGAGCGCTCGATCGTCGGCAACGTCTACAAGGCGAAGGTCGAAAACGTCGTCGCCGGCCTCGAGGCCGCGTTCGTCGACATCGGCTTCGAAAAGAACGGCTTCCTGCACGTTGACGACATCGTCGTCGACGGCAAGCAGGTCGCCCGCCGCGGCACCGGCAAGGGGCCGCGCATCACCGACCTGCTCAAGAGCGGTCAGGAGATCGTCGTGCAGGTCACCAAGGACCCGCTGAAGACGAAGGGCGCGCGGCTCACGATGCAGCTCGCGATCCCGGGCCGCTACATGGTCTACGTGCCCAGCGGCGAGGGCGTCGGCTTCAGCCGTCGCCTCGACGACAAGGAGCGCACGCGTCTGAAGCGCGAAGGCCGTGGCCTCGACCTGATGGGCGGCGGCGCGATCATCCGTACGGCCGCGCGCGGCGCGACGCACGAGGACTTCGTGCGTGAGCTGCTGTATCTGAACATGCTGCACGAGGTGCTCGAGCGCCGTGCCACGGAGTCGACGGCGCCGACGATGGTCTTCCAGGAGGCCGACCTCTCGATTCGCGTGATCCGCGACGTCTACACCGACGAGCTCGACGAGGCTTTGATCGACGACGAGGCGCAGTTCAACCGCGTGCAGTCGTTCCTGACGCGCACCGCGCCGGAGCTGGCGGACCGCGTCGTCCGCTACGAGGGCAAGCGCCCGATGTTCGAGAAGTACGGCGTCGAGGACGAGATCCGCAAGATCCTCTCGACGCGCGTCGACCTGCCGAGTGGTGGCTACCTGATCATTGAGCACACCGAAGCGCTGACGATCATCGACGTCAACACCGGTTCGTTCACCGGCCGCGGCAAGGCGCGCGGGCTGGAGGAGACGATCACCCACACCAACCTCGAAGCGGCCGAAGAGGCCGTGCGCCAGATCCGCCTACGTGACATCGGCGGCATCATCGTGATCGACTTCATCGACATGGCGCGCGCGAGCAACCGCGACGCCGTCCTGAAGGTGATGCGCAAGGCGCTCGACGAGGACCGCACGAAGACCCACGTCGTCGAGATCTCGCCACTCGGACTGGTCGAGATGACGCGCCAGAACGTCACCGACGGCGTGCGCGAGATCATGACCAAGCGTTGCCCGGTCTGTGAAGGCGAGGGCGTCGTGCTCTCTGAGGACACAGTCGCGCTGCACGTCGAGCGCCACCTGCGCGAGTACATCGCCGAGAACCCGAAGCCCGAGGCCTACCTGGCGAAGGTCAACCCGCGCGTGGCGGCGGCACTGCTGCACACGCTCGGCGACCCGATCGCCCACCTCGAGCTGGAGACCGGCAAGGCAATCCTCTTTGAGGGCGGCGACGGTCTGCCGCTCGAGCACTTCGAGATTTCGTACGAGGGCACGAAGAAGAAGGTCGAGGAGAAGGCGTTGCCGTTCCAGATCGGCGACGAAGTCGCCGTGCAGATCGTCGAGCCGCACATGTACGAGGAAAACGCGGCCGTCGCCAAGCTCGATCACTACATCATCGCGATCGAAGACGGCATCGACCGCATCGGCACCCGCGCGCTGGTGCGGATCACCGACGTCGCGCGCCACGTCGCCAGGGCGACGATCGCCGACGACGGGCCGCCGAAGACGAAGAAATCGTCGTCCGGTGGTGCCAAGAAGAGCGCAACCAAGGCGTCCAAGCCGTCGTCGAACGGCTCCGCCACCGGCGCGGATGCAAATGCCGATTCTGACCAACTAGAATCCTCCGGAACTCGTGCCCCGCGCCGTCGTGGAAGCCGGGGAGGGCGAGGCCGTTCGCGTGCCGGATCGTCGAGCTCTTCGACTAAATCGTCCGGTGGCGAGGGCTCCGGAAAAGACTCTTAAGCAGCTAGAAAGCGCTAACCAATGGCAACAGACACTTACGCAGTCGTCGAAGTAGGCGGCAACCAACACCGCGTCAGCGAGGGTGACTTCATCCTCGTCGACCGCGTTGAGGGCAAAGAGGGCGGCAAAGTCGCGCTCAAGCCGCTGATGCTGCGCGGCAAGGACGTCGTACTCGACGCCAAGGGCCTGGAGAAGGTCAAGGTTGAGGCGACGATCCGCAGCCACGAGCGCGGCGAGAAGATCCGCGTCTTTAAGTTCAAGCCGAAGCGCGGCTACAAGAAGACTCAGGGCCACCGCCAGGAGCTGACGCGCCTCGAGGTGACGAAGATCACCGCCGGCGCGGCCGCGGCCGCGGCCGCGGCGAAGAAGCCGGCCGCAGCGAAGGCTGACGACGAGAAGCCGGCCGCCGCCAAGAAGCCGGCCGCGAAAAAGACTGAAGAGAAGGCTGAGGAGTAGGAAATGGCTCACAAAAAAGGTCTTGGATCCAGCAAGAACGGTCGTGATTCGAACGCCAAGCGCCTCGGCGTGAAGGTCTTCGCCGGCCAGAGCGTCAGCGGCGGCGAGATCATCGTGCGCCAGCGCGGCACCGTCTTCAAGCCGGGCGAGGGCACGGGTATCGGCCGTGACCACACGATCTACGCGAACCGCCCCGGCACCGTTGATTTCCGCACCGGCCGCCACGGCCGCGTGATCAGCGTCAACGAATCCGAGTAGCCATGCGGGCGGCGCTGCTCGCGATCGCCGCTTTGTTGATCTTCGCTGCCGGCGCCAACGCCAATAGCGTGACGGTCACCTATCCGGTGAACGGTCAGACGTATGGCGGGCCTTCGGCGCCGAGCGCCTCGGACCGTTTCAACTACAACGGCTGGGCATGGACGACCGACGGCTTCCCCGAAGACGTCAACGTCACGCTGGCCTACCCCGAGTGCGACGTCACCAACTACAACGGCGACGGCTACGGAATCGCCTGGAACTGCGAGCAGCTCGGTGTGCCACCTGGAGGGATGCCTTCCGACGGCTCGCACACATTTACGGTCAAGCGCTACCCGTCGACCGGCTCGCCAACGATGGTCACCGACAGCTCGACGTTCACGATCGACACGACGGCGCCCGTCGTGAGCGCTTCGCTGGCCGCCCCGCCGGTCAACGGCTTCGTTCCGCTCAAGCGGCCGTCGATCACCTACAGCGCGACCGATCTTTCGCTCGCGACCGTCACGTGTTCGCTGGACGGTGCTGCGGCGAGCGACTGCAAGAACGCCAGCCCGTTCACGCCGTCATCCGATCTTGCCGACGGCGCACACAGCTTCGTCGTGGTCGCGACCGACGCTGTCGGCAACACCGGCGCGACCGCAACCGCGACGCTTAACTTCACGGTCGACACGACGCCGCCCGTGATCTCGCTGACCTCACCGACTGCGGGCCAGACCGTCGATGCATCGAGTCCCGGAATCGTGCTCTCCGTGACCGGTGGTACCGCCCAGTGCCGCTACGACGCCCAGCCGTATGTGCCGTGCGACGCCGCGTTCGCTGCCATCACACTCCCCGACGGCCCGCACTCAATCAGCGTGCTCGCGACGGATCTCGCGGGCAACACATCGAGCTTCTATGTGCTGTTCACGATCGACGCCTCGCTGGGCGCGCCCGCGAAGGCGCCCGAGGCACGCTCGGCGAAGTTCGGCGCGGGCAGAGCCAAGACCGGCAAGTCGGGGGCGACGAAGCGCACAATCTTCGCGTCGATCGCGCTGCCCAGCGGCGTCAGCTCTGGTCAGGCCTGCACCGGCACGGCAACGCTGACGGTCTCGGCGAAGTTGGGGCGCAGGACGAAGAAGCTCAAGAAACGCTTCCCCCTGGAAGCCAACGGAACAAGCGCCTGCAAGGTTGGCGGGCTGTTCGTGCTGCCGAAGAAATTCCGCCACAAGCGTTTGCGCGTGACCGTCAGCGGACGGGGGAACGCGGCGATCGACGGCTTCAGCTTCGTCGGAAAGATCAAGAACTAGGCCTGTACCCGCGGGTCGGTTACGCTTTTCACCCTGTCGTGTCCACGCTGGTGGGGGACACCGGCTCGGCAATGCTCGAAAGGACTTCGTCTTGAACTCTCGGATCCGCTTGCTCACCGCGGTGCTCGCCGCGTGCGCGTTCCTGCTGATTTCTGCTGTACCGGCGCTGGCCGATGACTACATCGTCATAACCGACCCAGCCACCGGCTCAACCGTCGGACCCAACACCTGGCACGGGATCTGGGTGCTCGTCAACTTCGATCTCGACGTCTCGCCGGAGCCCTACTGCGAGATGACCCACGGCACGACGACGATCGAGTCGACCTGCGCGACGTTTGACGACTCGCACGTACCTGCGGAGCTGCCAAGCGGAGAGACCTACACATTCAAGGTCACGGCGTACCACAACGGCAACGCGGCGGTCGCGACATCGGTCTTCACCGTTGATTCGACCGCTCCGGTGCCGGCGATCTCGCCGCTGGCCAACGGCTTCACCAGCGACAACACGCCGACGCTGTCCTTCACTAGCCCGACCGACGCCGTCGGCGCAAGCTCGCAGTGCGCCGTCACGACGACCGAAGTGGCGCCGCCGACCGACGCGACGGGCGCTACGGGCGGCGCGACAGGAGGGACCGGTGCGACGGGCGCATCGGGCGTCACGAGTTGCCCGGCGCCGTACAGCAGTTACACGGCCGAAGCGCTCGCCGACGGCCAGTACTTCTTCTGGGTGCGGATGGACGACCAGGTGCAGAACCACGGCGACTGGTCGCACTACGGATTCACCGTCGACACGTTGCCGCCGACCGTCAGCGCCGCGCTTGTGTCGACTGGGGCGGCGACGTACACGAACCAGTTACGGCCGTCGTTCACGATCGATGCAGCCGATTTGAATCTCGACACGGTTGCCTGCATGTTCGACGCCCAGCCCGCGGCAGGATGTGCTGTGGGTGCTTACAAGGCGCCGTCGGACCTTGCAGACGGCGGCCACTCGCTGACCGTCACCGCGACCGACAAGGCAGGCAACTCGCAGAGCGCCGTCGTGCCGTTCATCGTCGACACGACGCCGCCGTCGGTGGCGATCACCGCTCCAGAGGCGGGGGCGGAGGTCACTTCAAATACGCCCGATGTCAGTCTTGCGCTGGCGGGCGGCACCGCCGAATGCAGCTTCGACGGCGCGGCTTTCGCGCCGTGCGACGTCACCGGCAAAGCGCCGCCGCTGAAGAACGGCGCACACAAGCTGGTCGTGCGCGCAACCGACTTGGCCGGCAACACCAGCAACACGAGCGCGGAGTTCACGGTTTCCGACCCGGATCAGCTGATCGACGTTCCGACCGGCAAGTTCGCAGGCTCGAAGACCAAGGTCAAGAAGGGCGTGTTCGGCTTCGCACTGGGCTGGCGTTTCGCGATCAATGGCGTTCCTGACTCCGACGCGGCCTGCCACGGCACGGCGATCCTGACCTTCAAGGCCAGAACAGGTAAGTCCGGCGCCGTCAAGCAGACGAGGCGCGTCGCTCTGACTCCGGCCAACGGCCAGTGCACGGCGGGCACCCTGCTGAAGCTGAAAGCAAAGCTACGCGGCAGGCCCGCGACGCTCACGCTGGAGTTCTCGGGCAACGAGTTCTTGAAGGACTTCAAGTTCGTCAAGAAGTTGCGCAAGATCTAGTTGCGCCGATAGCCACACCTAAGATCAGGGCGTGTTCTTCGATCACGTGAAAATCCGTGTCGTCGCCGGACGTGGCGGCGACGGCTGCGTGTCGTTCCGGCGCGAGGCGCACGTGCCCAAGGGCGGCCCCGACGGCGGCGACGGCGGACACGGCGGCAACGTCGTGGTGGTCTGCGACGGCTCGATGCGCGACCTTGCCCGGTATCGCGGGCGCTCTGATTTCAAGGCGCCGCACGGCAGCTACGGCGAGGGTGCGCGCAAGCACGGTGCGACCGGCGAGGCGTTGGAACTCGGCGTGCCGCCCGGGACGCGCGTGGAGCTGGACGACGGCGAGCTGATCGCCGAACTCAACGAACCGGGCGAGCATGCGATCGTGGCGCGCGGTGGAACGGGTGGTCGAGGCAACAAGCAGTTCACCACCTCGACGCAGCAGGCGCCGCGCTTCGCTGAGCACGGTCTGCCCGGCGAGGAACGCGATATCGACCTGCGCCTGCGGCTGCTCGCCGACGCCGGTCTCGTCGGTCTGCCGAACGCGGGCAAGTCATCGCTGCTCGACCGCATGACTGCCGCGGCGCCGAAGATCGCCGACTACCCGTTCACGACGATCGAGCCGGTGCTCGGCACGCTCGACGCGGACGACCGCCAACTCGTGCTCGTCGACATCCCGGGACTGATCGAGGGCGCGCACGAAGGGGCGGGTCTCGGCCACGAATTTCTCGCGCATGTCGAGCGCTGCCGCCTGCTGGTTCACGTGCTCGACCTGGCGCCGCTGGACGGCAGCGACCCCGTCGTGAACTTTGCGACCGTCGAACGCGAGCTGGCCGAGCACGACGGCCGGCTGGCGAAGCTGCCACGCATCCTCGCTCTGTCGAAGTCAGACCTGGTGCCGCCTGAGCAGGCCGCCGACGCGCTCGCCGAATGGCGCGAGCGGCTCGGCGACGAAGTGCTCACCGCGGTGGTCACTTCCTCGGCGACGCGCGAAGGACTCGACGAGTTGAGCGGTGCGATCTTCAGGCACGCGCCCGATAGCGCACCTCAGTGGTCGCCGGGCGGCGACGGCCTGCAGAGTGAGATCCGCCAGGAGCACGTGGTGTACCGGCCGACGGAGAAGGACGGCTTCGCAGTCGAAGAGGTCGAGCCGCGCGTGTTCGCCGTGCGCGGCAAGGGAATCGAGCTGCTGATCGCCCGTTTCGACGTAGGCAACGAGGAGGCACTGCGCCACGTGGAGCAGCGGCTGAAGACGATCGGCGTGCTGCGCGAGCTCGAGCGCAAGGGTTTCGAGTCGGGCGACGAGATCGAGATCGCCGGCGAGCGCTTCGAGCTGGATGTCTGACGGCATGCGGCGCTACTTGCCACTGGCTGCGATCGCCGCCGCCGTGCTGCTTGCGCTGGGGGTCGTCGTCACGTCAGGTGGGGACGACAAGCCGCGGCCGGCCAGCACCAGCGCCAAGCACGTTTCGAACAAGCAGGTCGTGGCGGCGAAGCCCACCGGCCCGACCCCGCCGACGCAGAAGGTCAGCGGCCCGCACGACGACCCCGTGCCGATCTTGATGTACCACGTCACCAAGTCCGCGCCGGCCGGAACGCCGTATCCCGAGCTGTGGGTCTCGCCGGCCGACTTCAAAGGCCAGATGAACTGGCTTGCCGATCACGGATACACCGGCATCACTATGCGGCAGCTGTTCGACTACTGGAACGACGGCTACGCGCTGCCGAAGAAGCCGATCGTGATCTCGTTCGACGACGGCTACCCGAGTCACGCGAAGGTCGCGCGGCCGGTGCTCGCCACGCACCACTGGCCGGGCGTGTTGTTCCTCGAGCTGCACAACGTCGGCTCGCCGGAAACCGGCTTCACACACTCGATGATCGACGAGCTGATCGCCGCGGGCTGGGAGATCGACTCGCACACGCTGACGCATCCCGATCTCACCACCGTCGGCGCGGCGCAGCTGAAGACCGAACTCGTCGGCTCGCGCGCGAAGATCAAGAAAGAGTGGGGCCAGCCCGCCGACTTCTTCTGTTATCCGGCCGGAAAGTACGACGCCACCGTCGTCGCGGCGACGAAGGCCGCCGGTTACGAAGGCGCGACGACAGTCGATGACGGGCTTGGCAAGAAGGACGAGCCGTACACGCTGAAACGCGTGCGGATCGACGGCGGCGACGGTGTCGAAGGCTTCGCCGCAAAGCTGCGCCAGGCCGAGCAGTAGCGTTAACGCCATGTCAGCGGTGGTAATCAAGATCGGCTCGAACGTGGCGACCGACGAATCGGGCGCGACGCGCGACGAGGTGCTCGAATCGATCTGCGCGCAGGCGGCCGAACTGCACAAGTCGGGCACCGACGTGGTGCTGGTCACCAGCGGCGCGATCTCGCGCGGCATCCAGCTGCTCGGGCTGGCGGCGCGGCCGTCGGTGATGGCCGAGCTGCAGGCCTCGTCGGCCGTCGGCCAGGGTCAGATCTACACCCACTACGACAATCTCTTTCGCGCGCACGGTGTAAAGACCGCGCAGATCCTGCTGACCGCGAACGACATCAGCATGCGCTCGAGCTACGTCAACGCGCGGCAGACGCTGCGCAAGCTGCTCGAGTGGCACGTCGTCCCGGTGATCAACGAGAACGACACGACGGCGACCGACGAGATCACCTTCGGCGACAACGATTTCCTGGCCGCGCAGGTCGCGATTCTCGTCAAGGCACAGCGCCTGGTGCTGGCGACCGACATCGACTCGCTCTATACGGCCGATCCGAACAAGGACCCGGACGCCCAGCCGGTGCACCGCGTCGACGACTTCGCCGAACTCGCGGCCTTCGAGATCGGTGACAGCGCCAGCGCGATCGGCTCCGGCGGCATGCATTCGAAGGTCGTCGCCGCAGAGATTGCGACGGCGGGCGGCATCCCGGTGGTCGTCTGCAGCGGCAAGAAAGAGGGCGCGGTCGGCCGCGCCGCAGCCGGCGACGCGGGGGAGGGCACGCACTTCGCTCCGCACGATCAGCCGCAGAACAGCTTCAAGCTGTGGATCCGCTACGCCAAGGAGTCGCGCGGGGTGGTGACCGTCGACGCCGGCGCAGCACGCGCGCTGCGCGAACAGGGCACGAGCCTGCTGCCGGTCGGGATCACCGATGTCAGCGGCGATTTCAGTGCCGGTGACGCCGTCGAGATTGCCGCTGACGGCGCCGGGATCGGCAAGGGAATCGTCAACTACAGCGCCGAGGAGCTGCGGCGGATTAAGGGATTGCAGTCGGACAAGGTCCAAGAGCTGATGCCGCACGCCACTGACGAGGCCGTGCATCGCGACAACATGGTTTTGGGCTGAAGCCGCGAAGGAAGGAGTCAGATGAGCGAGGAGTACGAAATCCGCGAACTCGACACCGGCGACGCCGACATCGACGCCGTCTATCCGGTGATCCACCAGCTGCGTGAGCATCTGGAGCGCGACACGTTCGCGGACCGCTACAGGTCGATCTATGAAGGCGCGAACTACCGGATCGTCGTTGTGCAGGTGGACGACGAGGTTCGCGGTGCGGCCGGCTTTCGCTTCATCGAAAATCTCTACGCGGGCTCAACGCTGTACATCGACGACCTGGTGACGGCCGATGCGTGGCGCTCGAAGGGCTACGGCGGAGTGCTCGTCAAATACCTCGAGCAGATCGCGATCGACATCGGCGCCAACGCGATCCGGCTCGACTCGGCGATCCACCGCACCGACGCGCACCGCTTCTACGAGCGTGAAGGATTCAAATTCACCAGTAAGCACTACATGCGCGCGCTGCGGGAGCTGGACGCTTAAGCGCTTAAGTACTTGCCGCGTCGTTCCGAAGCAAATGACTGCTCCAGGTGTTTTGGAGTTGAGTTTTGTTTCACCGCGCGCCGACATCCCTCCGCATCTTCGCGACGCTGACGCTCGTCGCCGTGCTCGCCTGCGCGCTTGCCGGCGGCGCCGACGCGAAGAAGCGCAAGTCCAAGCGATCCGACGTGGCCGCAGCCTGCAATCCGGCGTCCACGAGCGCGGCAGCACCGGCCTTCTCGCCGCTCGATGCCTGGCGCTCGGGCGATGCGTACTCCTTCCCGTTCAACGGCTACACGCCGAAGGGCAAGGGCCGGGTGCTCTGGAAGAAGGTCTCCAGCGCGATGCGGCGCGCGGACTATCCGGCGCCGAACCTGCCGTCGTGCCGGATCGGCTCGCGTGGCAGCGAGGACCGTACGTCCCGCAAGGCCGGCCAGTATCTCGAAACGCCGCTTCCGATCGACGGCAGCCGCAGCTACACGATCGTCGACACCTTCGACCGCCCCGTCACGACGATCCACTGGGAGGAAGAGTCGCTGATCGCACGCCATCCCGAGCGGTGGGGCTGGTACGTGGACGCGAAATGGGCCGGCCACGATGCCCTGCGCGCGTGGGAGGTGCAGGGCAACGCCTGCAAGCTGCGCTTCGACCAGTTCCAGAATGCCTGGGTGCGTGACGCGAACTTCGTGATGGTCGCCTTCAACCCGGCGCTCGGTTCGCAAAACCGCAAGGATCGGCCGAACAAGACCGCCGCTCTGCGCGTGCGCGGCTTCATCGACCGCCGCGCCCTGCCCGGCTGGGCGAACTACCGCGCCAACCGCTACGACTTCGGCTGCGGTTCGACGACGCTGACGCCCCAGTGGGGCGAGCAGTCCCTCGGTCAGGCGTACTTCGAGAGCGGCTACGGGGCCGGCCGCCACTACGTGGTTGGCCAGTACTACGGCGAGACCGCCGCGCAGCTGAACCTGTTGCCTGGCGAGGTCAAGGTGCACAACAACATGCCGTACGACTCGTACAACCCCAAGCCGCAGTTCGGTGGCGCGATGTACGCGATGATCAACACGACCGGGATCGCGGGCGGCGGCATGGTGCGTGGAATCGTCCGCGCGGGCGTCGACACGTTCACGCTCTACGACCAGATGAACTACTGCGACCCGAACTACACGCTGGGCCGCGTCCTGCTTCGCCGCAACGGCAAACGCGTCTCGAAGGCCAAGTACTTCGAGCCGGCCACCTTCAGCCCGGACAACGAGCCCACCGTTCGCTGGGTCTTTGGCGAGCTCCGCCCGGACCCCGCGAGCGTGCGGCCGGAGGCCGCCAACGCCTCCGACAACCCGCTCAGCGCGCGGCTTTTCGCCTGGATACCGATTCACTGCGATCGATGACCCCGCGGCGGTGAGCCGGTACCGTTAGGGGACCGATGGCAACCGTTGCTCGCACCGTTTCTGAGATCTGCCTCGAGGCCAAGGAGGCTTCACGCACGCTTGGCCTGCTCGATTCCGAGGTCAAGGACGGCGCGCTGAACGCGATCGCGGACGCGCTTGAGGCGAACGCCGAGCGGATCGTCGCGGCGAACGAAAAAGACCTTGAAGCCGGCCGCGCGAAGGGCCTCGAGCCGGCGTTGATGGATCGCCTGAAGCTCGACGCCGAGCGGCTCGCAGGCATCGCGGGCGACGTCCGCCGGATCGCGACGCTGGAGGACCCGGTGGGCCGGCTGATTCGCGAGTTCAAGCTCCACAACGGGCTCGACGTACGCAAGTTCGCTGTGCCGCTCGGTGTGGTCTCGGTGGTTTATGAGGCACGCCCGAACGTCACGATCGACTCGGCGGCGCTGTGCCTGAAGAGCGGCAATGCGATCGTGCTGCGCGGATCGTCCACCGCCGAGCACTCGAACGCGGTGTTGGCCCAGGTCGCGCGCGACGCGATCGCTTCGGCCGGCGTGCCGGAGGCGGCGATCTCGATCGTTACCGGCGGCGACCGCGACGAGCTGCGCGAGCTCGCGACCCAGGAGGGCCTGATCGACCTGATCATTCCGCGCGGCGGCGAAGGCCTGAAGCATGCTTTGAAGGCGGTTGCGACCGTCCCGGTGATCTACGCCGCAGCTGGCAACTGCCACGTCTACGTCGACGCGACGGCCGACCTCGACGCCGCCGAGCAGATCATCGTCAACGCGAAGATCCAGCGGCCCGGTGTCTGCAACGCCGCCGAGACGCTGCTCGTGCACAAGGACATCGCGGAAGCGTTTCTGCCGCGCGCATTGAGCGCGCTGGCGTCGGGCGGCGTCGAGCTGCGCGGCGACGTGCGCGCACGGGCGCTGGCGGGCGCCGAGGCCGGCGAGATCGCCGAGGCCGGCGACGAGGACTGGGACACCGAGTACCTCGACCTCGTCCTTGCTGTCAAGGTCGTCGATTCCGTTGAGGAGGCGATCGACCACATCAACCGCCACGGCACCGGCCACTCGGAGGCGATCGTGACGGACTCGAACCACTCCGCACACCTTTTTACGACCCGCGTCGACGCTGCCTGCGTGTACGTGAACGCGTCGACGCGCTTCACCGACGGCGGCGAGTTCGGTTTCGGCGCCGAGATCGGCAACTCAACGCAGAAGCTGCACGCGCGCGGCCCGATCGCGCTGCGCGAGCTCTGCTCCTATAAGTACGTCGTTGAGGGCGACGGCCAGGTCCGCGGCTGACGCCGCACCAGGCGATTGTGACCCGAATCGGACTGCTCGGCGGGATGTTCAGCCCGCCGCACCACGGGCATGTGATCTGCGCCCAGGAGGCGCGCATCCAGCTCGATCTCGACGGCGTCTTGCTGGTGCCGGCCGGCGATCCGCCGCATCGTGAACTCGAAGACGATCCCGGCGCGGAGACGCGCCTGGCGATGTGCCGGCTGGCGGTGATCGGGCAACCGGGTCTGGAGATTTCGACCGTTGAGCTCGATCGCGATGGCCCGTCGTACACCGTAGATACGCTCGAAGCGTTGGTCCGGCAGCAGCCGGACAGCGAATTCACCTTGATTATCGGCGCCGACCAGGCGATGTCGTTCGGCAACTGGCGCACTCCCGAGCGGATCGGCGAACTGGCGGAGATCGCGGTGGCGATGCGCGTGGACCACGATCGCGCGCAGGCGCTCGGCGAGGTGAAGCGGTCCACCGGCGTTGAGCCGAGGACGATTGAGATGCCGCGTGTCGACATCTCGTCATCGCTGATTCGCGAGCGGCTGGTGACAAGAGCTACCGTTGCACACTTGGTTCCGGCGGGGATCGCCGAACTGATCGAGGAGAAAGAGCTCTACGGATGAGCGACGTAACTGACAATCAAAATCTCACCGGCGAACAGCTGGCGCGCCAGATCGCCGAGCTGATGGACGACAAGAAGGCCGTCGACGTGATCGCGCTCGATGTGCGCGGCCTGGCCAACTTCGCCGACTATTTCGTCTTCTGCACCGGCCGCACCGACCGCCAGACGAAGGCGATCCACGACGGGATCCGCGAGGGCATGAAGAGCGAGTTCGACATGCTGCCGGTCCACACCGAAGGCGAGCGCGAGCGTCGCTGGATCCTGCTCGACTACGGCGACTGCATCGCCCACGTGATGATCCCCGAGGTCCGCGAGTACTACCGGCTTGAGCAGCTGTGGAGCGACGCGCCGCGGCTGGAGTTTGAGTTTCCGTCGGCCGCCGACTCCGCGGCTTAAAGGGCTTTTCCACCCCGAAGTACGGCGTTGGATCGTCCAATGCCGGACGTTGGGGTCAGTTTCCGCTTTGCAATGCGGCACCATGGATCCATGGCTGACGGCGACGAACTGCGCGTGAACCGCAACCTGAGCATCCCGCTCAGCGAGATCGAGTTGCGCGTTTCGCGGTCGTCGGGACCAGGCGGCCAGCATGCGAACAAGACTGAGTCGAAGGTGGAGGCAGTCTTTGATGTTGTCGCCTCGCAGGCGCTCGGGCCGGGACAGCGCGCGCGGATTTTGAAGAAGCACGGGGCATTCGTGCGGGCGGTCGCGCAGGACAGGCGCTCGCAGACGCTGAACCGCGAACTGGCACTAGAGCGCCTCGGCGAGCGGCTCGCGGCAGCGCTGCACGTACAACGGTCGCGCGTTTCCACGAAGCCGACGACGGCGGCGAGGGAGAAGCGGTTGGACACCAAGCGCAAGCGCTCAGAAGTCAAGTCGGCCCGCCGCAAGCCGGCCACCGACGACTAGCTGCCCTCGCTAAGATTGCGTGCGCACGGGGCTATAGCTCAGCTGGTAGAGCGCTTGCATGGCATGCAAGAGGTCGACGGTTCGAACCCGTCTAGCTCCATGAGGGCCTGACTCGCACGATCTTCGCCATGCTCGGGCTTGGCGGATCGGTCACGAACAGTAGGTCGCTCCCTCGCCGCCTGCGCCCTGCGCGTGACGAATCTCGCACGATTCAGGCCTTCATGGAGGCCGAATGGGCGTTTGGGTGCTTGCTCAGTAGATCACTCTCATCCGGCCCGGGGGCGCGGTTCCTGCGATCCAGCGATTTGATGGTCGAGTGCCGACTGACAGCTCCGGTGTGACTGGGCTCACGCAACTAAACCGAGGCTTAAGAGACAAATACCGCTTTTGGCTTAACTGAGCGGTAGCTGCGGCCGATTATGTATCCATGGCTGACTCTTGGCTTATTCGTGGCGGCATGGACCGTGAACGCATGCTCGATATGGACCGGCGGATTCAGCCGTTGCGTCTTACGAGCCTCAGCGTGCTTGCGGTCTGCTTGTTGCTGTGCGGGCCTTGGATCGGCTGGTGGACGATCATCCCGCTTTTGATTGCGGGAGCGTTCTTCAAGATTGCCGGCGCACACACGGAAGGCGCGGCGCGGCCGGAGTATGTGTTGTTCGCGGGCTGGGCTGCGTCAGAGGTGATGATCGCCGCCAGCGTCGCACTGACCGGAGGGCCGGAGTCGCCGGCGCTCGCTTGGTTCGCCATCCCGATCGTCACGCTCAGCGCGCGTTTCTCGGTGCGCGGCGTCACGTTCGGCGTGATCACTGCCGTCTCGATGATGGTCGGAGTCTGCTTTCTCGTTGACAGCCAGGCGGTGCTCGACAGCCCGCCGATCCTGATGGCGCCGATCGCACTCCTGATCTCGACGGCGATCCTCTCGACGGCGCTGATGCAGTCGGACTTCGAGCACCGCAGCGAAGCGGTGATCGACCCACTCACCGGTCTGCTCAACCGCATGGCCCTGCGCAACCGCACGATCGAGCTCGCCCAGCGCTCCGAAGTGACGGCCGAGCCGGTCGGCGTGATCGTCGCCGACATCGACCACTTCAAACGGATTAACGACACCCACGGCCATGCGGTCGGCGACGCGGTGCTGACGGACATCGCTTACATGCTGCGCAAGGAGCTGCGCGCGTTCGACCTGGCGTACCGGATCGGCGGCGAGGAGTTTCTCGTGTTGCTGCCGGGCGCCGACCTGCAGGAGTCGCTCGAGTTCGCCGAGGCCCTGCACGGCACGGTCGGACGCGGTATGCGTGGTGGGCAGCGCGTAACCATGAGCTTTGGCGTCGCCGCCTCGAGCTACGGCGAGATCTTCGACTACGAGAGCGTCTTCGCGCACGCCGATGCAGCGCTCTATCGCGCAAAAGACAGCGGCCGCGACCGCGTCTGTGTGGCAGGCTCGCACCAAGAGGCGGGCGACGCCCCACCTCTGCGCCACGCCAGAATCAGCGTGTAGCGACCGCCTGGAACGGGCATAAGGCAACCGCAGACGCGCTTGACCCGTATCTCTCTTATGCCGTCGTACGAAGCAACTGTCACCACGCAGCTCGATGCCGACCACACCTTTGGTCTGCTCGCCGACTTTGCGAACGCAGAGGATTGGGATCCCGCGACGATCGCCTCGACGCGCGTCGACGACGACGGCGGACCTGTTGCGGTCGGCTCGAAGTTCCGCCTCGACATGCGGATCGGCGGGCGCGACAACACGATCGTCTACGAGATCACCGAGTTCGCGCCGCCGCGCCGGGTCGTGCTGCGCGGCGAGAACTCTGGTTCGGTGTCGATCGACGAGATCGTCGTCAAGCCGACGCAGAACGGCCACGGTGCGGTCGTGCAGTACAACGCCGAGGTCACGTTGAAGGGCGCCTACAAGCTGATCTCGCCTGTCTTTGCGCTCGCTTTCAAGCGAATGGGCGACGGCGCGCGTGACGCGATGCACGACTGGCTCGACGAGCAGGCGGCGGCCGCTCGCATCGCCGGCGGCTGAGCGGCGCGTCGGCCCGCGCGACTGGATAGCTTGTCGCGCATGAACTCATCTGTGCTTTTGATCACCGGCGCCTCGACGGGCATCGGCGCCGCTACGGCGAGGCTTGCCGTTGAGAACGACTGGAAAGTTGCTCTCGCCGCCCGATCGCTCGACAAACTCGAAACCTTGGTCGCCGAACTCGGCGACGACAACGCGTTGGCGATCCAGGCCGACGTCACGCAGTTCGCCGACCAGCAGGCGGCGGTCGCGGCGACGCTGGCCAAGTTCGGCCGGCTGGACGCCGCGTTCGCAAACGCCGGCTTCGGCGCCAAGCGCGGCTTCACCGAAGAGTCGCCGGAGCACTGGCAGGAGATGGTGCTGACAAACGTGCTCGGCCCGGCGCTGACGATCCGCGCCGTCAAGGACGAGATCGTCAAGCAGAAAGGTCACATTGTCCTGACCGGCAGCATCGCCGGTGTGCGTTCGCTGCCGGGATCGCTCTACTCAGCCACGAAGTTCGCTGTGCACGGAATCGCCGAGTCTCTGCGCCTCGAGCTCAACGGGACTGGCGTGCGCACCACGCTGATCGCTCCGGGAATGGTCGACACGCCGTTCTTCGACAACGGCGCCGGGCCTGGCTCGCTGGTGGCCGACGACATTGCGCGCGCGGTGCTGTACGCGCTTTCGCAGCCGGCTCACGTGGACGTCAACATGATGCTCGTCCGCCCGACCGCGCAGGAAGCTTGATCCGCGAAGCCACGATCGCCGACCATTCGGCGCTGCGGGACTCACTCGTCGAAGCCTTTTTCGACGATCCGGTTTCGTGCTGGGCTTCTCCTCACGCGGGCTCGCGCCGCAGAGTGCTGCGGCGTTTTTTAAAATATTATATCACTGCGAAAAAG
>JBOGYW010000023.1:0-32957 GCA_050696815.1 Solirubrobacterales bacterium
TCCATCGGAGGCGGCGAGGCAGTGTCCTCGTCGCCTCCGTTCACAACACAGTTGACACCAGCAACTGGCTCACGATGTCTGCCACACAAAGAAACGTTGGGGCACCACTAGCTGGCGTCCCACGAGACAGCGACATAGGCCGTCTTAGAGCGCATCTTCGGAGTCTGCCCCGATCGGCGTTCTTCCCCCCGGCGACGGAGCGGTGCCCTTGCCCTCTTTTTGGGCGCCGCTCTGGTCGCTGTCTGGGGCAATCTCATACGAACCGCTGATCCCGCACAATGGGCGAATTACCGATGAGTAACGGTCACAAATACGGGCTAGATACCACTCAGCTTGTGACATCTGGGGCAAGCCCCAGGAAACCACAAGTAAAGAGGGGTGAGTCGCTTTGTTCGGACTCAGAAATACAGCTCAAGCCTGGTTGGCTCGGGCGTTTGCGATTGCTTGCGCTGCCACTGCTCTGGCAGCGTTTTCATTTGTAGGCACCGCGTCGGCCACGACCTATAACTACTGCGGATCGTGTGTGATCGGGAGCGGAGGCGTGTATCTCGCCTCCGGTTACGCCTACATCACCTACGACTACGTACACCGCCTTTCAGGCCCAGGCAGCGGTGTCGTGATCGGCGCGATCGCAAAGTACGCAGACGACGGCTCGTGGGGAAGCTGGGCGACCAGTTCCGCGACCGAGGTCGCTCACGGCTACAGCGGATCGAGGCCAGCATGGGGCGCCGCCGGCAATTTCGGCGGCGGCAACTACGGCTTCCACGCCCACGTCAACTACTAGTGCGATGAAAGGACCTAGCGCAATGGCTACAAAGAAAACACTGCTGGCGATGGCGGCTGCTGTCGTCGCCGTGCTGTGCGTGACGTGGGTTGCGTCGGCTGCAAATACCAACGGCCAAAGTGCCAAGAAGCGCAGCTCGCATGTGCGCATCTCGGCATTCAAGAAGCCGTTTCACCCGACCCCGGCGCAGCGCCGGGAGCGCGCGAAGCTCGCGCGTGTGATCAATCGCGCTCCGCGCAAGGCGATAGCTGCCAGCGCGAGTGCATCGGAGGCGCGACCTGCACGGGTCGACGGCACCGATCGGGATGTGTGGATTTCGCCGGCAGGAAACGGCGGCGTCTGCACCTTCGTTCCCGATGCGCTCGACGGTTACGCGATGAGCTGCGCAACCGAAGAGGACATCAGGTCAGGTGCGGCTGTCACGCTGCTGGGGGGCGGCGCTGACGAGGCACTCCAAGGTGCTGCAATCGTCGCGGTGGTGGTTCCCGACGGCGCAGACGCACCGACGCTGAAGGCGCCTGACGGCGACCTTTCGGCGGTCTCGATCACCGCGAACACGGCGGCCGAACTGGTTCCGCTGGGATCGACGGTGTATTCCGGTGACACGATCGTGAGGGTGCCTGCTCTCACGACGCCGAAGTGCCCGCCGCAGGTGGCGGGGCAGCCGACGCGCTGCACGCTCTGATCAAGGGCGACTGAATACCGCGCAACGCCAGGCCGGCGGGGGGCCGGCCCGGCACCGCGGATACCATGCTCGTGACCGGGGTGTGGCGCAGTCTGGTAGCGCACTCGGCTGGGGGCCGAGCGGTCGCAGGTTCAAATCCTGTCGCCCCGATTCAGCATGAAACGACCTTGGTTCAAACTCGGCCCGGTAGACGAATCCTTCTTCGAGGATGCGCCGTTCGTGATGCGCAAATCCTTCGATACCGCAGTGCCGGCTGCGGATGTTTGGGCTGAGCTGACCGGGGTACACCCGCTGGCATGGTGCAGGATCATCGGGCCGAAGGGCATCAACTGGACTTCCGAGCCGCCGTACGGCGTCGGCTCTACGCGCACGGTCAGCTCTTTGAAGGGCGCGAGCGTGTTTCGCGAGCACTTCTTCGTCTGGGAAGAGGGCAAGCGCAAGTCGTTCTACGTGGTCGAGGCCAGCGGGCCGCTGTTCAAGCGCTTCGCGGAGGACTACGTGGTCGAGCCGCTGACCGACACGACCAGTCGCTTCACATGGACGATCGCGGCGGAGCCGAAGCTTCCGGGCGCGCTCGCCAACCCGCTGAACAAACGGCTGCTGGGCACGCTGTTCGCGGACACGCGCAAGCACTACGCATCGGCGTAAGCAGAACTTTCGACCGGAGGGCGGTCTTCACTAGACATATGCGTTCCTTACGCACAAGTACGTGCGTTGCGTTGGTCCTTTGCGTGATCGTGCCCGCCGCTGCGCGTGCCGCCGGCCCGTCCGGCGTCGCGATGCCGAGCGGCAACCTCGACGGCTGGAAGCAGATCTTCAGCGACGACTTCGACAAGGATGCAGGCGTCGGCCACTTCCCGGGCGGCGCCTACGGCGGCGACTGGGACGTCTACTCCGACGGCACCCCGGACACGACCGGTAAGGCCACTTATATGCCCTCGAAGGTCCTGAGCGCGCGCGACGGCATGCTCGACTGGTACCTGCACAGCGAGGGCGACCGGCCGTACACCGCGACCGCGCTGCCGAAGATCGCCGGCAGCAACGCCTACAAGGGCATCACTTACGGGCGCTTCACCACTCGCTTCAGGGTGACGGAAGCCGCGCCGCGCTACTCGCAGGTCTTCCTGCTGTGGCCCGACAGTGAGCGGTGGCCGGCCGACGGCGAGTTCGACTTCCCGGCGGGCGACCTCGGCGGCACGATCGGCGCGACAGCGATCCATGCGCAGTCGAGCTATGAGAACGAACAGTTCCCGTCGCCGTTCGGGTACACCGGCTGGCACACCGCGACGCTCGAGTGGAGCCCGGGCCTTGCGCGCTTCTTCGTCGACGGGCAGTTGATCGGTGCGACCAGCCAGAAAGTCGCGCACAACCCGATGCACTACGTGCTGCAGGTGGAGTCGACCGAGACCTCGGCGAGCGGCCCCAGCACGACGATCTCCACCCATCTTCAACTCGACTGGATCTCGGTTTGGTCGTACTCGCCGGGAACGCCGGCGTCGCAGGGCAACGGCGGCGGCGGCGCAACGGCCGTGACCGCCCGCATCTCGGTCAAGCCGGGCCGCTGCACGCGCTCGAAGGCGCGCACGGTCAACGGTTTGATCGGACTGCGCTTTCCTGCCCGTGCGCGGCACCGCACCGCGCGGATCGCAGGCAGGCGACTGGCCAACGTTTCATCGATCAACACCAAGCGCGTCGCCAACGGTCTGCATAAGATCGCAGTTGGATATCGCAAGCCCGGACACCGCCGCACGCATGGCTGTGCCTGGGTGAACGTTTCCAACTAGCGATGACGACGATCAACTCACCCGGATTGACCGGCAAACACCAGTCGGTCGAGGAACGGCAGGCGACCGGCAAGGCGGCGCGCGCCGCGCTGTCGCGCTCGAGTCACGCCGAGTTCGTGCCGGGCGCCGCGCGCTTCGATCCGCTCGAGTTGCTGCGCAGCGAGGATGTTTCGCGCGTCCCGGAGCTGGTGCCGATTCGCTACGGGCGGATGCTGACCTCGCCGTTCGCGTTCTACCGCGGCTCGGCGGTCTTGATGGCGAACGATCTCGGCGCGCAGCGGCACTCGCAGCTGCTCACCCAGCTCTGCGGCGACGCCCACCTCTCAAACTTCGGCGTCTTCGGCGCGCCCGACCGGCGACTGGTGTTCGACATCAACGATTTCGACGAGACGTTGCCGGGGCCGTGGGAGTGGGACGTCAAACGCCTGGCCGCGAGTATTGCGATCGCCGGCCGCTCACTCGGTCACGCGCCGAAACAGCGCGCCGAGGCCGTATGCGCCTGCGTCGCCACATACCGCGAGCGGATGCGCGAACTGGCCGAGATGACGAACCTCGAGGTCTGGTACTCGCGGCTCGAGGCCGATCAGGCCGCGGCGATCCTCAACAAAGAAGGCGACGCGAAGGCCCAGCGCAGGCTCGACAAGTTCGCCGAGAAGGCCTACACGCGCGACAGCATGCGCGAGTTCAAGAAGCTCACGCGGATCGTCGACGGCGAACCGCGAATCGCCTCCGACCCGCCGCTGATCGTGCCGGCCGAGGAGCTCGCGCCGGGCCTCGAGCGCGACCAGATCCACGACTTCCTCGACGCGATCCTGCGCGACTACGCGTCGAAGCTCGCGAGTGATCGCAGACACCTGCTCGAGCAGTACCGGCTGGTGCACGCAGCGCGCAAGGTTGTCGGCGTCGGCAGCGTCGGAACGCGGGTCTGGATCGTGTTGCTGCTCGGCCGCGATGACGGCGATCCGTTGTTCCTGCAGGTCAAGGAGGCCGGCCGGTCGGTGCTCGAGCCACTGCTCGGGCCGAGCGAGCTGCAGTTCGCCGGCGAGCGCGTGATCGCCGGGCAACGGTTGATGCAGGCGGCGCCGGACATCCTGCTCGGATGGCAAAACGCGGCTGGAATCGACGGCGTGGAACGCGAGTTCTACGTGCGCCAGCTCAAAGACTGGAAGGGCTCGGCGAAGATCGAGACCTTCGACGCCCGCACACTGGGGCTCTATGGCGCGCTCTGCGGGCGCGTGCTCGCGCGCGCCCATGCGCGCGGCGGCGACCGCGTCGCGATCGCCTCGTACCTCGGCAAGAGCGAAACGTTTGATCGCGCGATCGCCGGGTACGCCGAGAAGTACGCCGACCAGAACGAAGCCGACTACGCGCGCGTGCAGCAGGCCGCCGAAGACGGCGAGATCGAAGTCATCAACGGCCTTTGAGGCCAAGTGAGGGGAGACCGAATGCGCGCAGCGCGAATCCACGAGCCGAAGGGCCCGGAGCATGTGCAGATCGAGGACGTGCCCGAGCCCGAGGTGCTCGACCACGCGGTGCTGATCGACGTGAAGTCGGCGGGCGTGTCGTTTCCCGACCTGCTGCTCAGCAAGGGCGAGTACCAGATCAAGCCCGAGCCGCCGTTTGTGCTCGGCTCCGAAGGAGCGGGCGTTGTGCGCGCCGCGCCGGCCGACAGCGGCTTCTCGGCCGGTGACCGCGTTGCGTTCCTGACGCTCGGCGCCTACGGCGAAGCCGTCAACTCGGCGCCGCTGATGACCTTTCCGCTGCCCGACGAGTTGAACTTCGATGAGGGCGCCGCGCTGGTGATCAACTACCACACCGCGCTGTTCGCGCTGCGCGACCGCGGCGGTCTGCAGGCGGGCGAGACGGTCGTGATCCAGGGCGCCGGCGGCGGCGTCGGCACGGCGTCGATCCAGGTGGCAAAGGCGATGGGCGCGCGGGTACTGGCCGTCGTGTCGTCCGAGGAGAAGGCCGACGCGGCATTCACCGCCGGCGCCGACGAGGTGATCTTCCACGGTCCGGAGTGGCGCGCGCGTGTGAGCGAGCTGACCGACGGCAAAGGCGTCGAACTGTTGCTCGACCCGGTCGGCGGCGACCGCTTCACCGACAACCTGCGCGTGCTTGCCGAGGGTGGGCGCCTGCTCGTGGTCGGCTTCGCCGAGGGATCGATCCCGGAGGTCAAAGTCAACCGCCTGCTGTTGCGCAACACGTCGGTCGTCGGCGTGGCGTGGGGCGCCTACGTCGGCACCCGTCCAGAGCTCGCCCGCGAGATCGGCGAGACGGTCAACAAGATGGTCGCCGAGGGCAAGATCAAGCCGCTGATCGGTTCGGTACACACGCTCGAGGAGGCCGAGGCCGCGCTAAAGCAGCTGGACGATCGGAAGGCAACTGGCAAGGTCGTCCTGCAGATCAGTCAATAATGTGGTTCCTGACCGTTTACACGGTCACACACGGATGACTCCGAAAGTCAAAAGCTCACCGCTCGAAGTCGGCACCAAAGCGCCTGACTTCACGCTTCCCGACCAGGACGGCAACTCCGTTCGTCTCTACGACCTGTTGGCCGGCGGCCCGGTCGTGGTCTACTTCTATCCGAAGGCCTTCACCCAGGTCTGCACCGCCGAGGCGTGCGCGTTTCGCGACAGCTTCGAGATCTTCAAGGACGCCGGCGCGAAGGTGGTCGGCATCAGCGCCGATTCGATCGAGACACAGAAGGCGTTTCACACGAAGCACCGCTTGACGTATCCGGTGCTCAGCGACCAGGGGTCGAAGGTGCACGGGCTGTTTGGTCTGCGCAACGGTGGCAAACTGGCTTTCGGCTGGGCGATGAACGACCGAGTGACGTTCGTGATCGACGCCGACGGCACGGTCAAACACCATTCGGCAGCGCTGTTCGAGGCCGACGTGCACATTAACGAGGCGCTCGAAACCGTTCAGGCACTGCTGGCGAAGACTTGAAGTTTGTGACGTTTGCGCCGATATCGCAAACGTGACCTTCGCATACGTTGGCCTTGGCACTGCATTTCTGCTGATCGTCTGGGCCGTTTACACCTACAACTCGCTCGTTCACGCTCGCAACAAGGTTGCAGAGGCCTACAGCGGCATCGACGTGCAACTGAAGATGCGGCACGACTTGGTGCCGAACCTCGTGCAGGTCGTGCGCGGCTACGCCGACCACGAGCATCGCGTTCTCGACTCGGTCGCGACGCTGCGCAACCAGGCGATGGCGCTCGAGGACCCCGCGGCGCTACAGCGCGTCGAGAACAAGCTCGCGCAGGAGATGCGCGGCGTGATCGGCCTGGCCGAGCGGTACCCGAACCTCAAGGCGTCGCAGGAGTTCCAGAAGCTGATGACCGAGGTCACCGACGTTGAGAACGAGATCCAGGCGTCGCGCTCGCTCTACAACGCGAACGTGCAGTTCTACAACTCGCGCGCGCAGTCGTTGCCGACAAACCTGATCGCCAACCACATGACGCCGCGCGACTTCCCGTTCCTGAGCTTCGACTACGTGGAAGCTGACGCAAGCAAGCTGCTGGCGGGAGAATTCGCGGCGTGAGCACTTCAGGTGAGCGGCCGGGGCAGGTGTGGAGTACGGCACCGCCGGGGGCGTCGCGGGGCAAGAAAGAAGTCTTGATTGCCGGCGGCCCAGCGCCGAACGACTCCGGCGTAACACGCCGCAAGCACATTCGCGGCGTGCTGTTCTCGCGCGGCTACGTCTGGACCCTCGCGTTGATCGGCGGCGGCGGCTTCCTCGCGGGGGCCGCGACCGGCGGCCCGGTCGTTGCGGCGGCAGTGCCCACCGCGGTGCTGGTGACCGGCTTCGTTATGGCGGTCCGCAAGGCGAACTCGCTGGCGGCGCGCGACTTCTTCTACGGCTTTGCGCTCAACCATGGATTTACCTACACGCCGAAGTTGACACTGCTCGAGGCGACGCCGCTGCTCGGCGCCGGCGAGCGCCGTAGCTGCAAGCACTACATGGAGGGTCCGCTCGGCGACATCGAGGGCATCAGTGCCGGCCTGTCGCTCTACGTCTACGAGACCTTGGAAGAGCGCCGCGGCCGTCGCGACAGCCACGTCGTCAACGTTTACTCGCCGCACAACTTCACGATCTGCGTGGCGGAGCTACAGCGCGCGATCACGACCTTCCCCGGCGTGTTCCTGCGCCAGCGCGGCGGCCTTTTCGGCGGCGACGACTGGCTCGACGTCTCCGGGCTGAAGACGGTGGAGCTGGAGAGCTCGTCGCTCGCGAGCAACTACAAGCTGAAGGTCCGCAACAACCAGGACATGTCGCGCCTGCTGCAGCTGTTCGAGCCGTCGTTCCAGGTGTGGCTGAGCGAACTGCCCTTCCAGATCTACTTCGAGTACTCGGGCGGCGCGCTGGTCACGTATGTGCCGAAGCACCTGAGCGACGCGACGTCGCTGGAGATTCTCTACGAGACGACCGCGCGGATCGCCAAGCGGATTCTCAAAGAAGGGGAGCCGCTGCACGCAGTGGCGGCCGCCCAGCCGCACTACGGCACGCGTCCGTTCCCGCCGCCACCCGAGGCGACGAAGCCGCTGATTCATGGCGTGCCGGTCTCGGTGCCACCGCCACCGCCGCCCACCGGCGGCCCGCCGCGATCGGTTCCGCCACCGGCCAACTAACATCACCGCCGCTGCACTCTCGCGGATGTGGCGGAATTGGTAGACGCGCGGCGTTCAGGTCGCCGTGGGGGCAACCCCGTGGAGGTTCGAGTCCTCTCATCCGCATTGGCCGGTATCCACCGGGCCGGGGTTTCCGGGAAACCCCACGCCACGACGTTCTAACCCACTCCGAGTCAGTCGTCGTTTGCCTGATGGCCCCGCAGCATCGGCCACGCGATGATCGCCGCCACAAATGCGATGCAGGCTGACGTGAGCGCCACCGCCTGAACCCCCGAGACGATCCCGTTCAAGCCGCCACCGTGCGCTCGGACGCGGCCGTCGAAAATCGCACCCAAACCGGCGACGCCCATGGCAATGCCAAGTTGTCTGAACGTGTTGTTCACGCCCGACGACACTCCGCTGCGCTCCACGGGAAGCACGCTCACCATTGCCGCCGCAAGTGAGGGGCTTATTGCTCCGATCGCAATCCCGCCGACGATCATTCCCGGAAGAAGTGCCGTCCAGCTGTCGCCCGGAGACAATCCACGCAGCAATAGCAAGGCCGCGCCAAGCAGCGCGACTCCGGAGAGGAGCGGCACTCGCAACGGCAGCCGAGATGTCAGCCGCCCGGCAAACGGAGCGATCAGCAGGATCATCAGCGTCAGCGGCAGGAGGCGCAGGCCGGCGTCGAGCGGGGCGAACCCCAGCCCGTCCTGAAGGTAGATCGCTAAGAAGATCAACAACGGGTAGATCGCAACCGACTGGGCGAACGCGACGATTGCGATGCCGCTGAACGCCGGGATCCTGAAGAGGTTCAGCGGCAACATCGGGTTGGTCGCCCGATGCTCGACAAACACAAATGCAGCGAGTCCGATGGCGGCGCCAACGAGCGCACCGATGATCCCAGCGGAGGTCCAGCCCGCGTCGTTGCCACGAGTGAGGCCGAGTGCAAGCAGCAGGCATGCGGCGGCGAAGAGACCGGCGCCTGCCAGGTCGATTCGCCCGGGATCCTCGGAGCGGGATTCGGGGACCGATCGCATAGCGAGAGTCACGAGTCCGATGCCGATCGGTAGGTTGATCACGAAAATCCACCGCCAGTTCAATCCCTCGACGATCGCGCCGCCGACGAGTGGCCCAACGGCCAGCGAAACTCCAGTGATCGCGCCCCAGATGCCGAGGGCCGTCCCGCGTGCTTCCCCTCTGAATTCATTTGCAAGCAGCGCAAGCGACGCCGAAAAGATCGCCGCCGCGCCGATGCCTTGGGCCGCTCGCGCCAGATCAAGCGTCAATCCCGAATCTGCTGCGGCGCAGAGGCCAGAACAAGCAGCAAATATCGCGGTTCCCCAAATGAACACGAGACGTCGGCCGACGCGATCCGCGAGTACGCCCGCGCCAAGCAGTGTCGCCGCTAGCACGACCGCGTAGGCGTCAACGACCCACTGGATCTCTGAAAAATGCGCGCGTAGGTCTTGAGCGATCGCGGGCAACGCCACGTATACGACGGTGACGTCGAGCAGCAGCATCGCCGTGCCCAGGGAGGCAGCCAGTAGCGTCGCGCGCTCTGGTCGAGTCAAGTGGAGCCGTCCGCGGGTGACTGGATGGCTTGCGGGCGGCTATGCGTCGAGTTCAGCAACCAGCAGCTTGACGCGAACCGCAATGTCGTCGCGAATCGCTCGAACCTCTTCGACCGACTTGCCTTTTGGGTCGACGAGGTCCCAGTCGATGTAGCGCTTGCCGGGAATGTAGGGACAGGAATCACCACAGCCCATTGTCACGACCACATCGGCTTGTTCTGCGAGTTCTGTCGTCAAGAGCTGAGGTGTTCGATCGGAAAGTTCAATTCCGAGTTCATTCATCACTTCCACGACCTCGGGGTGAACTCGCACGCCCGGTGTCGTGCCGGCAGAAAGTCCGACGTGGCGACCTTCGGATGCTTGCTCAAAAAGCGCCTGGCTCATTTGCGAGCGGCCGGCGTTGTGCAGACAGACGAACAGCGCCGTCGCCATCACGTTGCCTCCGAAGTCTGATCGCCTCGCACGGTTTGGTACGCGATCGCGCCAATCGCTGCGCCGACCACGGGACCAACGACATAAATCCAGAACGCGTGCCACTGACCACTTGCGAGGGCGGGTCCGAACGAGCGAGCCGGATTCATCGACGCGCCTGTGACCGGACCACCAAACAACGCGTCGAGCCCGACCGCGCCGCCGATAGCGATAGCGGCGCCTGCGCCGACGGCTCGTGAGTCGGTCGCCACGGCCATGATCACGAACATCAGGATTGCGGTGAGGATCGCCTCATAAACCAGCGCGCTCCCCGTTCCGACGGACGGGATCGTCGCGCCGAGGTTGCCGGGCTTGTCTGGCCAGACTGCGAGTAGTGCAAACGCGGCCACCGACGCTCCGACAACCTGCGCAGCGATGTAGGCGAGCGCCTCGCGCGCCGGGAAGTGGCGGGTCAAGCTGAACGCCAGTGTGACCGCCGGATTGATGTGCGCTCCAGACAAGTGACCCGTCGCGTAGACCATCGCCATGATGATCAGGCCGAACGTCGCCGCTACGCCAGTTGCCCCGATCGTGCCGTGAAACTGATGGGACGTAACGATCGCTCCGCAGCCGGCAAAGACCAGTGCAAACGCGGCGATTCCTTCTGCGGCCGCACGGCGGGCCAGGGCCGGAGATCTATTTGTCACAGCAGGGAGCTGCTTCGACGGTTTCGCCGACCAGCGGCACGGACTCGCCGGACTCATCTGCATCGGCATGAACGGTGAAGATCTCCCACGGCGTGCCGTCAGGGTCGTGCACCCAGATCTTGTCCTGCTTGGCGTAACAACACGTCGTGTCCATTTCGTCGAAGGTCGCAAGACCAGCTTGCGTCAACCGCAGCCTCGCCGCGAGCACGTCGTCGGTCGAGTCGACCTGGATGCCGGCGTGGTTGAAGGCGCCGAGGCCACCGGCTTGATCTTTCGTGTTGAGCGAAAGGTTCAGCGCAGGCTGCTCGATTTCAAACTTGGCGTAGCCGGGTTTGACTTTGGCCGGGTCGGTGCCAAAGAGCGCCGTGTAGAACGGGACCGAGCGATCGATGTCGCTGACGTTGATTGCCAGGTGGGGTTTTATGACAGCCATGACTCAAGCACCTCCAGTGCTTCAGGGTGGACGTAGTAATAGGACCAGAGACCGCGCTTTTCGACGCCGACCAAACCGGTCTCACGCAGCTTGCGCAAGTGATGCGAAAGCGTCGGCTGCGAAACGTCGAATAGGGGTACAAGCTCGCACACGCAAACCTCACCAGCGTGAGATCTGAGGACATCGATGATCTGCACGCGAATCGGATCGCTGAGCGCACGGGCGAGATCCGCAAGATGCTCGGCCTGATCACGCGATATCGCGGGCAGAACTACCGGCTCGCAACATGCCTCGCCGGGCGGCCTCTTGTGCTTTGGAACAATTGTTAGATCGACAGTCATCGATCTAACATAGCACTAGATAGAGATATATCGATCTAGTGTCGTACCTAGACTGCGCGACGCACGATGATCGGGACTCTCAAAAACTGGGCGCGACTGGTGGAGCGCGCACTTGCGGCCGAAGGCGTGAGCCTCGCCGACGAGCTTGTCGCGCGCGGTGTGGCGATCGACCTCGAGGACGCCGCTCGTATCACCGGCCGCGAAGCCCATGCGATCTGGACCTGCGCCGAGCAGACCACTCGATCGGACAGCTTCGGCATCGATGTGGTGCGGCTGACGCAGTACGAGGATTTCGAGGAGCTGGGCGTCGCTTTGGCGGTCGGCGGATCGCTTGAATCGATGGCCGACCGGATGGCCAACTACCACCATCTGTTGACAGACGGCATGGACGTTGATGCCCGGCACGGCGACGGCGAGTTGTGCATCGAGATCACCAGTGGGCCGCGCACGCACCCGCTCGTCCACGAATTCGGCGCCGCGCTGATCACGCGCGTCGTGCGGGCCAGGTTTGGCGGCGCTGTGAACCCGAGCCGAGTCGAGATCGCGATGGAGCACTCCCGCGGCGCGCACGAGTATCCGCGCTACTTCCGCTGCCCGATCTCATTAGGTGGCGCGGTCACTCGCGTGGCGTTCGATGAGAGCTTCGCCAACGCCACCCGTGCGGTTGGCCGGCCGCGGATCTCCGATCGCCTCGAGCAGATGCTGGCCGATGAGGTTCAAGCCATCACCCGCAACGCACTGTGGTCGAGCAAGGTGTCCGACCAGCTGCCGGCGATGTTCGACGCCGGCACGCTCACGTTGGAGCAGGTCGCGAAGAATCTGCACGTCAGCGAAAGAAGCCTGCAACGCCAGCTGGCGGGCGAAGGCGTGACCTTTCGTGAGTTGGTGACGCAGGCTCGCAAGGAGCTGGCCGGCAGGTGGGTTGCCGACGAGCGGTATTCGATCGGCGAGATCGCGTATCTACTCGGTTTCGCCAGCACCAGCAGCTTCAGCCGGGCCTACAAACGGTGGTACGGCGTCGCGCCGAGCGCACATCTGGGAGGCGCTTAGGCCCGTCTGAGCGCAGGTTGGCGCGTTGAGACAACGCATTGGCGTCCTCGGGCAAAAGAAGACGTCGGCACGAATTTACGCTCGTGCCATGACCACTTCGAAACCACAAGTCGCGCGCAACGGACTCCCCCTGCTGTTGCCGGCCGAGCGACAACTGCCGGATGGCGACAAGAACCAAATCGAGAACATTCGTGGGGCGATCCACGAGGCGGGCCTCTCGTTCAGAGAGCGGCACCGATGGATCGTGTCGCACCAGGACGTGATCGGGCTGTCGATTTTCTTGGCGGCGATTGCGGCCTTCGCCGCCATGACCGCGGCGTACCTGGTGGGCGTCGTCCCCTGGTGGGCGTCCCGTTCAACGCGTTTTGCCTGTCGATCCTGCACGAACTAGAGCACGACCTGATCCACAGTCTCTACTTCCGCCGGCGCCGCAGCGTCCACAACGCCATGTTGCTCGGCGTCTGGGTGATGCGACCGAGCACGATCAACCCTTGGATCCGCCGTCGGATGCATCTGCATCACCACCGGGTCTCCGGGACTGAATCGGATCTTGAGGAGCGCGCGATAACCAACGGCGAGCCCTGGGGCGTTCGCCGCATGCTGATGACCGGCGACAGCGCGCTCTCGATCTATCTGCGACCGATCACGATGCAGAACGTCGCCAACAAGTTCGCCGCCGAGCAGGCGCCCGACGATCCTCGAGAGCGCAGACGCCTGATGCGGGAGCAGCGGATCAGCTATTTGCCGCTTGGCGTCGTCCACTACCTGCTGTGGCACGTCTTCCTGATCGGCAATGCGGTGCTGATCGGTGCGGAGATCGTCGGCAACCCGATCGAGCTGGGCACGACGATGACCGGCTTCTTCGACGTCGTCAATGCGCTCGCAGTCGTCTGGCTCGGACCCAACGCACTCAGGACGTTCTGCCTCCACCTCGTCAGCTCGAACATGCACTACTTCGGTGACGTCGAGTCCGGCAACGTGCTGCAGCAGACGCAGGTCTGGACCTCGAAGGCGCTGCTGCCGCTGCAGGCGTTCTGCTTCAACTTCGGCAGCACGCACGCGATCCACCACTTCGTCGTCGGCGACACGTTCTACATCCGCCAGGCGATCGCGCGCGATGCCCACCGCGCGATGAAGGCAAACGGCGTTCGCTTCAACGACTTCGACACGTTCCGCCGCGCCAATCGGCGAGGCGAGTACGAGTCCGGAGCTCCCTCCCCGCGCTAGGCCAACGACAGGCGCGCTCGAACCGACTAGGGGCGGTAGAGCGCTTGGCGCGGTAGCCGGGAGGACGGCGGCTGCCGCGCCATCAGCGTTTCACCGGAGACTGCGCTAGTTCAGCGCCGGCGTGCGGTTTGTACGACGGTCATTCGCCTTCGCGCTCGGTCGGTTGATCGGCTCGGCGTGCGGTTCGAAGGTGCTTTCGAAGACGGTTTCGCAGAAGGCTTCGGCGACGGCTGGATCGAACTGACTGCCTGCGCCGCGCTTGATCTCGGCGATTGCCTGGCCGACGGTCATCGGCTTGCGGTGCGGACGATCGGAGACCATGGCGTCGAAGGCGCCCGCCACTGCGACGATGCGAGCACCGAGCGGGATTTCGTCGCCCGGGATTCCATCCGGGTAGCCCTTGCCGTCGATGCGTTCGTGGCTCGTTCGCACCAGCTCAGCGACGCCGCGCAAGGTCGGGGAGATCCCGAGCAGGCGCTCGCCGACGACCGGATGGGTCTTCATCAAAGCCCATTCCGAATCGTTGAGCGGGCCGTTCTTGCGCAGGACTTCTTCGGGTACGGCGTAGTAGCCGACATCGCGCACCTCGAACGCCGAGGCGATCGTGCCCGCTTCGGCCTCGCTCACGCCGAGCGCGGACGCAGTACGGCGCACGATCGGCAACAGCTCGGCGCGGTGGGTGTCGATCATCGGCGCAAAGCGCTGGATCACGCGGATCACAGTGTCGAACTGGCGGGCGTCGAGCGAGCCGTCACCGTGCTTCTGCGCGTACATGCGCTCGTCGGCGATGCGGAGCGCGTCGGCGGGGTCGCTGCTGTCGAGCGGCACAACCGAAACGCCGCACGACGACGAAGTCTCGAAGCCCTCGCCGTGTTCCCGCAAAGCTGCGAGTGCAGTGGCGGTGTAAGCGTCGACGTGCTCGAAACCGGCGCGTGCCAGTAGGCAGAACTCGTCTCCGCCCAGCCGATAGGCGGTTCCATACTCGCCGAAGGCGTCATCCAGCTTGTTGCCGAGCCGCTTGAGCAGCACGTCTCCCGCCATGTGGCCGAAGCGGTCGTTGTATGCCTTGAAGCCGTTGAGGTCGAACAGCATGACGATCGCCGGAGCTTCGTCGCTCGCGTCGGCGCAGGCGAACTCGAGGTCTTCGAAGAGCTGGCGGCGGTTGGGCAGGCCCGTGACTGCATCGATCGTCGCGTCGCGACGGCTCGCGCGCAGAAGACGGGTGTTTTCGATGTTGACGAGCGCGAACTGCACGATCACGACCGCGAGGGCGGATGCGGCAAGCCACATCGCCGCCGGCTCGACGCCGTGCACCCAGCCGTAAACGATGATCGCCAGCGCGAGCGTCGCGAACGCCATTGAAGGAAGCAGCATCCAACGCTCCTCGTTGATGCGCTTGGTTTCGCTGGCTTTGGCGAATCCGGCCGAGGCGATCAGCAGCATGCCGACCGGCCAGGCGAAGTCGAGGAAGTTGCCGGGCTTGTAGGTGCCCGCCGCGACTTCCAGTGACGCGGTGATGTCACCGGCAAAGAAGACCGCGGCGCCGAGCAGGATCAGGATCCACGCCTTTCCGGCGCGGAAGCCGTTTAGCGCGACGATGCAGACCAGCAGCGCGATCAGCATCGTGTCCGCGACGGGATAGGCCAGGTTGGTGACTACCGCGGCGGTGTTGTCGCCCGTGGTATTGACGATCTTGTCGAAGACCAAGGCCGCCGTCAGCGCCGCGACGGTCAGCCCGCCGATCACGCCGTGCAGCCACAGGCTCGAGCGGCCGTCGCGTAGCTGCCTACGCGCGAGCAGGATCATCCCGACGTACCAGCCGGGGTAGACCATCAGATAGAAAAAGTCCTGCGGCGACGGGTATGGAGGTGTCGGGTCCCAGTCCAAAATGATCTGGTGGTAGAGGACGCCGCACGCCTCCATCAGGCAGCCGATGCCGAAGGCCAGCCAAATCGTGGAGTCGCCGCGCTTTTCGGCGGCACGGAAGAAGCACGCCGCGGCGGACGAGAGAAAGACGACGTCGAGCACGCCTTTCTTGAAGATCGTGATGTAGGGCTCTCGATCAGGCCCGGCAAGTAGGTAAATCGCGTAGACGACGAGGAGTGCGACGCCGCCGATGACAGTGGCACGGCCGAGTTTGTCGAGGCGCGCTGCGCGAGCGCTGGTTGCGGCAGAATTAGTTTTCATCAGGGGTCAACCTTTCGGGGGGTGGAAGCGTCTGCCACGTCTTCCAATCCCGGTTTTCGACAGACCGTGCCGATTCGTGCAGCTAGCGCGTATAGGTTCGGTCAAACGTCCAGATGGCTCGAAGCTACGCGCCGCCCGACGCCAGGCCTGAAAACGTCGGCTGACGCTACGAGAACATTGCGTTCAACTCGGCGAATGGCGCCGCTGAACTCAGTTCTGTGAAGCCACCGTCGTCCGCCAGCTCGCGGGCCGATCGCAGGAACGCGCCCCACGCTGCGCGGGCGAACGCGGAGCCGACGCTGACGCGGCGCACTCCCAGCTCTGCGAGATCGCCGATGCGTAGGCCGACATCGCCGCCGACGAGCACGTTCAACGGCTTCGGTGACACCGACGCGACCAGCTGCTTGATGCTTTCGCGATCTGTGACGCCTGGGGCGTAGAGCACGTCGGCGCCGGCCTCGGCGAATGCCTGCAAGCGGAGGATCGCCTCAGATAGCGCATCGGGATGTTTGTGCAGAAAGCACTCGGCGCGGGCCGTCAACAGCACATCGGGTCCAACGGCATCGGCGGCGGCGCGGACTCGCTCGACGGCTTCGTCCAACTCGAACAGACCTCCGTCCGGGCGGGTGTCTTCGATCGAAAGGCCGGCAACTCCGGTCTCGACGCAGCGGCGCACGTTCGCCGCGACGCCTTCTGCGTCGTCGGCATAGCCGGCCTGGAAATCCGCGTTGACCGGCAGGTCGGTCGCGGCGACGATCTCGGCGATGTGGCCGAGAGCGGCATCGACGTCGAGCGCGTCGGCCGTGTCCGGCAGACCGTTCGCGAAGGCGAAACCGGCGCTTGTGGTGGCCAGCGCTTTGAATCCCAGCTGTTCGAGGACGCGCGCCGTGCCGGCGTCCCACGGATTCGGGATCGCAAAGCAGCCGGACTCGTGCAGCGCGTGAAAGCGCGCGCGACGCGCTTCGTAAACCATGTCGCGATCCTACTTACTAAGCGCATCGCCGGATTGGGCTAGTACAGACGGCTTGCCGGCACCTTGCCAGATCGGCGACCTGCGACCACACTGACTTCGTCGCCAAGGATGGCGACCGCTCACAGGCAGACCACAACTTCAACCCCGAAGAAAGAATGGATTCTTTGCTTATCGAGCTGCGCCGCTGGGCGACTTCGCTTGCCGTTACCTGTCTTGTCCTGATGCTTCCCGCGGTTGGGCTCTGGAGCCTGCGCCGCGCCGGGGTCGAGCTGTCGGCGCCGGCCGCGATCGCCATCGCAGTGCTCTTCTCGTTGACGATCGCTTCGGCGGGCACCACTCTTTGGGCGCGCATCGGCCCGTCCGACGATGTCGTCTTCGGCGAACTGATGATCTGGCGTCTGTTCAGTCGCCGCCGCGCCGAAAAGCGCGTGACGAGCGCTCACCGCATTCTCAACGGCGCCGGAGATCTCAGCGGAATGAACAGCGACGCCGTTGCGGTGATGATCGGCGGGCTTGCTTCGCGGCTCGAAGCGCGCGACCTCTACACGTCCGGCCACTCGAACCGCGTTGCACGCGTCTCCGAGGCGATTGCCAAGGAGATGGGTCTGTCTGAGCCGGCGATCGCCAAGGTTCGCATCGCGGGGGCGGTGCACGACGTCGGCAAGATCAAAACGCCGCGCGCGATCCTCAATAAGCCGGGTCGCCTGACCGACGACGAGTACGCGGTGATCAAGCAGCACCCGGTCGACAGCGAGACGTTCGTTCGCAGTCTCAACGACCCGGAGCTGAGTTCGATCGTGCGCCACCACCACGAGCGCATCGATGGCCGCGGCTACCCGGACGGTTTGAGCCAACAGCAGATTCCGCTCGGTGCGCGCATCATCGCCGTCGCCGACACCTTCGACGCGATCACCTCGTCGCGCCCGTACCGTCGCGGTCGCAAGCACGCGGACGCGATCGCGATTCTGCGCAGTGAGGCCGGCAAGCAGCTCGACGCCGACGCGGTTGACTGTTTTCTCAAGTACTACGGAGCGCGCCGTTCTATCGCCGGCGTCGGCTTCCTCACTGCCGGCATTCCGCGGCTCGGCTCGCTCCTCAGGAGCGTGCTCGAAGGTGCGTTCGCCGGACCTGTCGGCGGCACCGTCGCCGTCGTCGGCGCCGCAGTCGCGATCGCGGGAGTCGCGGTCGCACCGCCGGCACAACATTCCGGACACCGCGACGGGGGCGAAGCGGTCGAGACTGCGAGTGCGCGGGTGGTCGGGGGGACCGCTGCGCCCGGTCAGTCTGGGGGTGGAACGTTGCGGGGTGATGCCGAACACGGCATCGCCGGCGGCGGCCGCTCGCGAGCGGGGGAGAAGCCTGCTGGGCAGAAGCAGGAGAGCGGCGGCGACTCGTCGCGACCTGGCTCGAGTGGGAGCTCGAGCGACGGATCCGGGTCGACCACCGACTCCTCCGACTCGAGCGCATCCGCGGGGGCGGGTTCGGACTCGTCGGACGGCGGGTCGAGTTCGAGCGGCGATCCGGGTTCTGGGTCCGGGAGCGGTTCCGGATCAGGTAGTTCCGGCTCGGGCGGGGGCTCCGGGTCCGGTGGCGGTTCCGGCTCTGGTGGAGGATCGGGTTCAGGGGGTGGATCCGATCCGGCGCCGGTGCTCGAAGTCGACACGCCCGACCTGCCGATCGTCGGCAAGCCGTCGATCGGTGTCGGCGGCTTGGTTGGCATCAACAAGTAGCCCGGCCGCTGCGACCGCGTCGGTCCGATCGTTGGTAGCGTCCGCCCAATGATCACCAAACTGGACTTGATAGGCATTCCCTCGACCGACCCCGAGCGTTCGCGCACCTTCTACATCGACACGCTCGGCCTGCGGCCGGACGACAAGGCGCGGTTCGAATTCTGGGTCGGAGAGACCTGTTTCGGCATCTGGGAGCCGTCGCGCATGGGCGTCGAATTCGCGCCGCAGAAGTGGGCGCATCCGGCGTTTCACGTCGACGACGTCGAAGTCGCGCGCGCCGAGCTCGAAGCCAAAGGCGTCGAGTTCGTCGGCGAGACATATGACACCGGCGTCTGCAAGATGGCGTTTTTCACCGACCCGGACGGCAACGACTTGATGTTGCATCACAGGTACGCGCCGCGCGACTAGTTGATCGACCACGTCAACTTCCAGATGCCAGAACGCGTTGCGCGTGAGTGCGCGGCGTTTTACGAGCTAATCGGCTTCGCGCAGGTCGAGCCGCCGCCCTCTTTGGCCGATCGCGCGCTGTGGCTCGCCTCCGGCCCGACTTCAATCCACCTGCAGTACGCCGAGTCGACAGGGGATTCGGGTCCTGGGCACGTTGCGATCGTCGTTCCGGAATATGCGTCGCGTCTGGGCGTGTTGCGCGCGGCCGGGGTGGCCGTTGACGAGCGGGCGCCGCACTGGGGCTCGCCGCGCTGTTACGTGCGCGACCCGGCCGGCAACCGGCTTGAGCTGATGGAGTTTCCGCCGATAGCGAGCTAGCCGAGCAGTTCGGCTACTTCGGCGTCGGTCAGCTCGAGTTGCATCGCGGCGAGGTTCTGCATCAGGTGATCGACTGACCGCGTGCCGGGGATCGGCACGAGGATCGGTGAGCGCTTGAGCATCGCCGCAAGCACGACCTGGTGCGGAGTCGCGCCGAGCCGCTGGGCCACCACCGTCGCCCCACTCGCACCCCGCAGCGGGAAGAACGGCACAAACGCGATCCCGCGCTGCGTGCAGTAGTCGATCACGTCGTTGTGCTTCGTGTTGTTGAGGTTGTACTCGTTCTGCACCGCGGCGATCGGTGTCAACTGTTCGATCGTCTGGATCTGTTCGACGCTTACGCTCGACAGGCCGACGTGGCGGATCTTGCCGGCGCGCCGCGCTTCGAGAATCGCTTCGACCGACTGTTCGATCGCGTACTGCGGGTCTGGTCGGTGCAGGTAGTACAGGTCGATGCTGCCCGCGCCGAGCCGGCGCAGGCTCGCGTCGATCGACTCGGCCATCCGCTGCGGCGAGGCGCCGTGGTAGCCGCCCTTCGTGGCGATCACCACGCCCGACTCATCGCCGATCGACGTGCCGATCACCGATTCGCTGATCCCGCCGCTGTAGATGTCGGCCGTGTCGATGAAATTGACACCGCGCTCAAGCGCCGCGCGCAGGATCGCCCGCGACTCGGCGTCGTCGTCGATCCGGTTCGTTCCGAGGCCGATGCGGCCCACGGATAGCTCGCCGCCGAGCAGTACGGTCGCATCCATGTCCGGTAGTAAATCGGTTGTCATTCGATTGCGGTGCACCGTAAGTCTCAGCGCATGAATCGATCGCGTGCCGGAAAGGGACTGCGCGGCGATGACGATGCCAGCCTTCGACCGGCCTGCGGCCCGACTGGACGAGGCTTCCGGTCTCCGAGCCAAACCAGGCGCTTGGGCCGATCGCGAGAGACCCATCACGGCCCGCGTGCATGATCTCGGGTAGTGGAACAGCGGTCGTGCGCCGCGAGGGTGCCGTCAAAGGCGCCTCGATTCCCAGCGGCATCAAATAGCGGATTGCTAAATTGTCCTCACCCTGCCGCCATCGTCTAGGGGACTAGGACGCCGCCCTCTCACGGCGGAAACCGGAGTTCGAATCTCCGTGGCGGTATTTCCTCAAGAAGCCCGGTGTGGGCTTGTCGCATGCGATGCGGAGGTGTGCGAGCTCGTTGCCGACGACCCGGAAAATGCGATCGACGACACGATCATCATTCCGGCAAACAGGCACACGGTGACCGCGCGGAGCAGTCTCGGCGACAGCGGGTGGCGACTCCGAGATTGAAGCCAAACCCGCGCGCCCGAGGCCCCGCTAACCGCAGCGATTGCGCATGCGCTACACATGGAGTCGATCGTACTGAATCGCGCGATCCTGAGAGTTAAGCGAGATGTGCTCTTCCGTCAACCGAGAGACGAGTATCTCAACTGGATCGCTGGCTGCCGTGGCAGGAGGGTTCGAAACTTGGCGCGACTGCTGTATTTTCTCGCGGCGCTGCAGGCCGGTTCTGGGAGCCGATCACCAGCGCTGTCGTGCTTGCAGATTTCCGACCACTGGAAGCTCGAGCTCGTTGCATTGCATGGGGGTTAGATTCCTGTCGTGACCGCTGGGCAAACACCAGTCTCGAGCGATGTCGGATTGGCTCGGAAGATCGAACGCGCTGAGGCCGACTTGATGGCGCGAGCAGCCGAAGTTGCGGCTGACCGCGACGACAATCCGGGCTCCTTTGTTTCCCCGATCGCAGGCGGTGTCGGCACGTTTGCCGGAGTGGATTCGCCGTTCAACAAGGTCGCTGGAGTTGGATTCGACGGGCTGATCGAGGCTGCAGAATTGAATGCAGTTGAAGACGAATTTGCGCTTCGAAGGTCGCCTGTTCAGTTCGAGCTTTCAAGCCTCGGCGATCCCGCGATCGCCGAACAGCTTGCAGACCGGGGATATCAGTTGGTCGGCCTTGAAAACGTCCTCGGGATTTCGCTTCGTGGTTACGTTGGGCGTCCTTCGGCAGCCGGGATAGAGGTGCGAGCATGCGAGCTTGAGGAGTACGAGCTTTGGGTCGAGCTGGTGGCAGAGGCTGCGGCGCACCCGGATGATCAAGGGTCTCCCTCCCACGAAGAGTTCCCGCGCTCGGCAATCAAACTGGCCGAGGGCGACCTGCTGGGCGCGGGTTCGATGCCTTACCTGGCGATCAGAAACGGCGTGGCAGCGGGAGGCGGCAGCATCAGAATCGCTGGTGACATCGCGCAGCTGACTGGGGCTGCAACCGCAGTTGAGCACCGTCGAAGGGGGGTCCAGACCGCGCTGCTTGCAGCTCGATTGCGGGACGCCGCAGCTGCCGGTTGCGAAGTGGCAACAGTCACGGTTCCGCCCGGCTCAAAGTCGCAGGTGAACGCCGAGCGGTCAGGATTCAACCTGCTCTACGCCCGGTCGATTCTGGTCAAGAACGAATGACCTCGGTTTGAATCGAGGTGTACGGCGTAGGCCACTTCAAGTCGATCAGTCGCTCGACGAGCTCGCAAATAGCTGGAGCGGAACCATTGGCCGAGTTCGAAATGTGACGCGACTGCTGTACTTCTTTTCTCCCGGACCCGAATAGTCTTGCGCGATGCAGATTCGCGCCGCGGTGCTGGAAAGTTTTGGCGAGCCACTCGTCGTCAGGGACGTTGAGCTCGCCGCGCCGAAGGCCGGCGAAGTGCTCGTTCGGCTGCATGCCTGCGGCGTCTGCCACACCGATGCGTACTCCGCGTCCGGAGTAGATCCGTCCGGCTATGCGCCCTGCGTGCTCGGGCACGAGGGAGCCGGTGTCGTTGAGGCGCTTGGCGAGGGCGTGACTTCGCTTTCCGTCGGCGACCACGTCGTCACGCTGTTTTCTCCCGAATGCGGTGAATGCGTCAACTGCCGGTCCGGCAAGACGAACATCTGCATGGCGATCCGCGTCGAGCAGAATCTCGGTCACCTTCCCGATGGCACGACGCGACTGTCGCTCGACGGCGAGGACCTGCGCCACTTCATGGGCTGCTCGGCGTTTGCCGAGGCGACCGTGATGCCGGAGATCGCGCTGGCGAAGGTCTCACCGGAGGCGCCATTCGAATCCGCGGCGCTGTTCGCATGCGGTCTCTCGACCGGGCTCGGCGCGGCCATGTATCGCGCCGAAGTCGAGTCCGGCAGCACCTGCGTTGTGTTCGGCGCGGGCATGGTCGGCCTAGGTGCGGTAGCGGGCTGCAGACTGCAGGGCGCAGAGCGAATCATCGTCGTTGACCTGTCAGAAGACCGGCTCGCGCTCGCGCGCAAACACGGAGCGACCGACACCTGGGTCGCCGGCGAAGACACGGTCTCGCGGGTGCTCGAAGAGACCGACGGGTTCGGTGCGGATTTCACATTTGAGGCAACCGGGCTGGTCGACGTGATGGCGCAGGCGGTGGAGTCCGCGCGCGTGGGGTGGGGCGTCTGCTGCGTAACCGGCGTCGCGGGCAAGGGCGAGACCCTCGACATCGTTCCCCGCTTTCTGATCACGGGCCGCAAGGTGATGGGCGCCTCGTTTGGCGGCGTCAAGGGGCGCACCCAGGTTCCACAGCTCGTCGACCGCTATCTCAACGGCGAAATCGACGTCGACTCCTTCATCTCGCACCGCATCGGTCTGGACGACGTCAACCGAGGGTTTGACCTCATGCACCACCAAGACGGAATCCGCAGCGTCATCGAGCTCGCCTGATGCAGGTTTACAGCACCGAATCCCCGGGCTGGCTGACTCGCGCCTACCTCGTGGTCGGCGAGGACAAGAAGGCCGTGCTGATCGACGGCAACGGCGTCGCCGGGCCGCATCTGGATCGCATTCGCGATGAAGATCTCGATCCGCAGTTCGTGGTCGTCACGCACCACCACGGCGATCACACGATGATCGAGGACTACCGATCACTGAACGTTCCCGTGATCGGACTCGCCGAGACTGCCGAGCTACTGCCGGGAGTGATCGACCGCACGGTCGTGGACGGCGAAGTCTTGAGAGCCGGCGACGACATCGAGATCGAGATGTGGCATACCCCGGGACACTGCGCGGATCATCTCGCGCTGCTCGTCAACGGAACGGACATCTTCACGGTTGACGTCTTGTTCAAGGGAACGGTGGGCGGCACGCGCGGCCCGGGCGCGACCGGGATCGATGACCTGCGCGCGTCGATCGACCGCTTCATGTCGCTGCCGCCCGAGACGATCGTTCGACCGGGCCACCGCGAAGCTTCGACGATCGGCGAGGAGCGCGATTCGAATGTCTTCGTCAAGGCGTTTGCGGCCGACCGGCCGTCGAGCGGCGAGCGGGTCAAGGTCGCCGGCGAGCCGGCAGAGCTGCTGCTCTGGGGTCCCGACTACGACGGCACCAACAAGGCATGGGTGCGCTTCGCCGACGGCAGCGAAGCGATCACCGGCGGTTCGCAGGTCGAGCGATAGCTCGGTCAGCCCGGCTGCGCGGGTGGTCGACTTGGATCTTGTCAACCACCCGCGCGTTACAAGCGTCCGCCAGTCGAAGGGATTACTGGCGAACTTCTGCCTTGACTAACAGCCGGCGATCGTCGTGGGACGATCGAACTGGACTGTCCGAGTCCAGCTCACATACGGGAGTACCAGCGCGTGCGTTCCCCTAGCAACGACGCATTCAGGTGCTCCCGGTTGTGCGACCAAGAAGATCTGGCCGCTCAACGTTGATCCGCCCGAGCCTGCCCATGGCGCCGTGCCGAAGGCGATGCTCAGTTGGGAAATCGGTGCTTCCGGCAGGCCCGGAAGATCCAGAACAAACTGTTGCTCGCAGAACTCAACGCTGACGTCGCAGCTGGGATCGACGTACTGCGCCTTCAGGAACACGCCCTGGTTGAACGTGACTCCTCCGAGCTTCGCGCTCAATCCGAGTCCGATCAGCGGACTGTGCGAGACCACGTAGATGTTGCCCGTCAGCGGAGCCGCGGCGAGCGGTGTTTTTATCGACACGGTGCCGATCTTCGCCTGGGCCGGACAGCCGGAAGCGGTGAACGTAGGCGCAAGCGCCGTGCCCGAAAGGTTTGCAGCCGGACAGCGGTTGGGGGCGCTGCCGAACGCCAAGAGGTTCAGTGACAGGAACGGCGGCAGCGTGACGTCGAAGATGCCGATCGAGCTGCTGCCGGCCGGAACATCGACGGTGTAGGTCGCGTTGGTGGCCTGGCCCGCGTTCGGGTTCGACAGCGACTGGCTGAAGCCCGCGCTGAACGGAAGTGTGTCGCATCCCGTCGTCGGGTAGGAGGCCGTCGCCTGAGCGATCGAACCATCGGTCGCGACAGCGTTGACGGTGACCGATGACGCAGGCGACGGGCAGGTGCTCGGGTTCGTGACGAACGAACTCGCAAGCACAAGACGCAGCTGGGTGAAATGAACCGGGAAGCCAAATTTGGTCGCCGTGGGGAAGTTGCTGAAGACGATCCGCTGGTTTGGCTGATTGACGCCGATGTTGTTGAGATCGAACGACCCTTGTGCGATCAGATTGCCGCGACCGCCCGAAACCGCGAGCTTGATCGAGAGTCCAGCGGCGTCGGAAGGCGTCGGCGGACTTGTCAGGTACAGCGTCCCGGTCGCCGTGAGCGAACCCAGTGCGGCGGCGGTAACGGTTCCGACCTTCGTCGATGCCGCGCAGTTTCCGGCGGCCGCCGTCGCGAGTGAGCACGGCGACGCCACGGCGCCCGGAGCGATGTGCAGGCCCTGGGGCAGAATCGTCGTCAGCGTCTTCAGATCCGGCGAACCGGGCAGGTTGTACGTCGCGGTCAAGTTTGGGTGAGCGGCTGCTGTCGTGGTCGACTGATCGACCGTGAAGGACGTCGTGAAAGCCGCGCTCGCGAACGACGGGAATGCGCTCCCGACCGACATCAGCGCCAGCAGGACGGTCACGATCGAGAGCCACCACGTGCGAGCAACCGTTGACGTATCTCTGAGCGACATGCTGTTTCCCCCTGGTGCGAGTTGCTTGGCACGCCAATGCTTCCGGGCCGTCGGCTGTTTTTCTAGGGGGCCCGCCGGTCAATTTCGAAGAGTTTCCGCTGTCGCGCAGGGCGGTTGGCCGCCAATAGTTGTCGGCTATCCGCCTGCTCAGACGGTCAGAGCCAGCAATAATCAATAGATGTCTGAGACCGAGGGGGAGGCGACGGCATCGAAGTCGTGACTTCACAACGCCGCTTGACCAACACTCTTTTCGCCTGCGCGGTCGTGCTGGCGATCTGCAATGTCGTGCTGGTTGCTACGAGCCAGGGGATCGACGCGACCTCGGCACGCGGATGGCTGGGAATATTGATCGAATGGGCGCTGATCGTGATCGGCATCGCCACCGCGGCGATGCGTCCGACGACCCTCGTGGGACCGATCGTCGCGACGGTTGGATTCGCGCTGGCCGTGACCCCGCTGCTCGGCGTGGAATCCGTCCCGGTTCAAGGGGTGATGATCTCGACGATCGGCGTCGCGGTCTTCATCCACGTCTTCATCTCTTACCCGTCTTTTCACCTTGAATCAGACGACGATCGCTTCTTCGTCAGTTCGGCATACGCCGCCACGCTGCTGATTCCGATTCCCGCGATTCTGTTCGTCGGCAGCGGGACTGATTTGGCGGGCGTGTTTGCCGTCGCGGCACTGGTTCAGCTGGTCGTGAGCCTTGCGGTCATGGCGATGCTTGTGAGGTGGATGGCGCGAAAATGGTCTTCCGCTTCGCAGATCCAACGCATGGGCCTTGCTCCGGTGCTCTGGGGATTCGTCGGCGGGGCGGGCGTCTTCTGCGTGCGAATCGTCTTTGAAGTCGTGGGCGCTTCGGCGCAACTTCTCAAACTGACGGATTTCGGGTTCAGCGTCGCGACCAGCTGGATCGTTGTGGCGATGCTGTTCGGGCATCTAAGACTTCGCAGTTCACACGCCGACGCCGTCGGCGCGCTCGTCGAGAAACTCACCCAAGAAGAGCGCTTCACCACCGGTGTGCGCGATGCACTCGCCGAGACCCTCCAGGATCCCACACTCGAGTTTGCGTTTTGGCTGCCGAACCGGCAGCAGTACGTGGACGCCGACGGACATCCGGTGGCCCTGCCCGGCCCCGAGTCGGGTCGCCTTACGCAGCTCGTCGAGCGGGACGGCGAGCCGATCGCCTCGATCATCTTTGACGAGGCGATCAGCGACCAGTCCGAACTTGTTCGCACGGCTGGCAACGCCGCCGCGCTCGTGCTCGAGAACGAGCGCCTCGACGCGGAGCTGCGCGCGCGCGTCGACGAGCTTCAGCATTCGCGCGCGCGGCTGGTTGAGGCGTCGGACGTTGAACGCAAGCGAATCGAGCGAAACCTGCACGACGGTGCGCAGCAGCATCTTGTGTCGCTCGCTCTCAGTCTCGCGATGGCGCAGTCAAAGCTGCAGAGCCGGCCCGACGAGGCCGCAGAGCTGATCGAACAATCGATCAACGATCTTGCCCAGGCGACCGACGACCTGCATGAGCTCGCAAGCGGCATCCATCCCGTGATCTTGAGCGAGCGCGGTCTTGCGGCGGCGATTGAAACGCTCGCCGACCGTGCTCCGATCGCCGTCAAGCTGACCGGCGTGCCGGAAGCGCGACTGCCGAACCAGATCGAGTCGACTCTGTACTTCGTCGTCGCGGAGGCCTTGACGAACGTCGCAAAATACTCCGAAGCGACTGGCGCCGTCGTGCGCTTCGTCGAAACCGAGGCCGCAGTGATCGTTGAGATTCAAGATGACGGCATCGGGGGAGCAGATGCGCGGTCTGGCACCGGCCTCCGCGGCCTCGGTGACCGCGTGGCCGCACTCGACGGCGAGCTTTCCGTGGACAGCAAACCCGGCGAGGGCACGACGATTCGTGCTGCGATTCGTCGGGAGGACGCATCGAGCCAGGCAGGCGTGCGGTCGCCGGACGAGCCGGCCGGCCATCGGATCCTGACTGGGCACGAGGTTCGATGAACACGCAGACGATCGACACTCAAACCGACCGGAAACTCCGCGTGGTTCTCGCCGACGACTCGATCTTGCTGCGAGAAGGCATCGCTCGGCTGCTGACCGACGCCGGGATGGATGTCGTTGGCCAAGCCGGCGATGGGGAGGACCTGCTGCGAAAGGTGCGGGCGCACAAACCCGACGTCGCAGTGATCGATGTGCGGATGCCGCCGACGCACGCCACCGAAGGGCTGGAGGCGGCGATCGAACTGCGTTCTGAGATGCCGGAGATGGGGGTTCTGGTGCTCTCTCAGTACGTCGAGGTCAGCTCGGCGATGGAACTTTTTTCCGACAACGCCGCCGGACTCGGCTATCTGCTGAAAGACAGGGTCCGCAAGATCGACAACTTCGTTGGCGCCGTCGCCAGCGTCGCCGAAGGTGGTTCGGTGCTGGACCCGCAGCTGGTTTCACGGCTGCTCGGGCGACATCGCGACGACAATCCGCTCGACCAGCTGGCCGAGCGTGAGCTTGCGGTGCTGGCCTTGATCGCGGAGGGTCGCAGCAACGGTGCGATCTCGGAGCATCTCTCGATCACACAGCGCGCCGTCGAGCGGCACATCACCAGCATTTTCGAGAAGCTCGACTTGGATGCCGCGCCCAACGATCACCGTCGCGTGCTCGCGGCGCTGAAGTTTTTGCAAGAGCGTTAATGTGACCCAATGCATTCGCACGCGCTTGATTTGCAGCGTTTTTTCGACTGGCCTGAGACGCCGCCGGCGCGCGATGTAACCGCGGCGATCAACGCCGGTCCGATCGATCCCGGTGATGCTCTTTCGCGTGACGCGCTCGACCGACTGCGCGACCCCGCGCCGTTGCCGCAGGAGACCGGCTGGTGTCGTCTCGCCGACGGCGTCGGCTACACCGCCGTCCGCACCGCGCTGCCCGGCAACACGCCGGAGATGTGGGACTGGTGGTTTGACTGGCACCCGCGCAGCGCCGAGCGCTATCGCGTTTGGTACCCGCCGGCCCACTTCGGCACAGCATTTGATCCGCCGCTCGAGCGTGGCGAGAAGCCGTTCTGGGGCGCCACCCACTACCCGGACGAGGACATCGGCACCGGGCGGGAGCAGCTCCGAATCGAATTTCTCCCACCGAGCCAATACGGCTTCTCCGATGACGCGCTCGATGACCCGCGCGTGGGCACGATCGTCGGCGGTTACGTCGGCTCGGTCACCAAGCGGGCGCGCTTTGCTGTGATGACCCATGTGTTCCTGCGCGACGGCGACGGTCTGGCGCTGCGCAGCCGCTTTTGGCTCGGCGCCGCACTGCGGCCGGACCTGCCCGGACCGGTTGCCGGCGCAGCGGCTCGCGCGATCAACCGCCGCATGATTCGCAAGCGCCTGATCCCCGACGAGGCGCCGAAGCAGCTGGCCCTGCACTGCGCCGCCGAGTACACGCGGCTCGGAGCGATGCTGCCCGAGCTGTACGCCCAGTTCGGGCGGAGCGCCGAGCCGGCGGCTCAGCCGATGAAGTCGTCGACGTAGACGTCCGAGCCGATCCTCGGATACGCCGTGAAGGTCACACGCGTGCTCGTGCAGGCGAAGCTGCCGAGTTCGATCTTGGTCGCCGGCAGGATCGTCTGCGCGGCGCCAGGCAGCGGTGCGAACGGATTCGGCACCGCGTCGATCGTCGCCGAGTTGCCGAAGTGGGTGTTGACCAGGCGGCCGCCGCAGGGATAGAACCAGTCGTTGCCACCGCGGCCGGTGAGCGTGCCGCCGGTCGTGTAGTTGCTCGCCGCCGTCGCGATCGATGAGGTCACGTTGTCGCTCGAGAACGGCAGGCGATTGGTGATCAGGTTTGCCGAAGGATCGAGCTCGCCGTAGATAGTCGACTTGCCGAGCGCGCGCTTGCGCACGACGGCGCGAGTGTCGAGGTTGACGATCTCGAACGTGCGCGTGTTCTGCAGCAGCAGCGTGCGGCCGACGAGCTGCGGGTCGAACGGGAACGAGAGCTTCGACGTGTAGAGCAGCCGCGGCGTCGGGAGCACGCCCGGTGTCGTCGGCCGGTCGTCGGCGAGCACCCGTGTCTTGTACTTCCACTTACCCGTGCAGTGCTTGCGCGTGCGCGTGTAGTACGTCTTTGCGTACACCTCGGTGCCCTCAGGAGTGATCCTGCCGCCGAGCAGCGACGAGCCGCACGAGCCCTTCTTGTAATCGCGACTCGAGGCCGTAGCGACCACGTGCAGCGGCCCCGCTGGGTCGCCGGTGGCGAGACGCTCGATGATCGAATGAGCGCGGCTGATGAAGCTTCGCGCGGACACACGTCCGCCACCGGCAGCGATCTCTGCGATGTAGCCGTTGCCGGGCGCGCTGTAGATCACGCTGTCGGCGCCGGTCGTCAGGTCGGTGCGATGCAGCTCGGCACTGGCGACCCAGTAAACGTTGGTGCCGTCGATCACGACGCGCTCGATGTAGTCGCGCGAGTGGGCGACGATGCGCGGCACCGCGAGCGCCGGCGAAGTGAGCACCAGTGCTGCGCTGCACGCAAGCGCGGCGCAGAGCAAGAGACGACGAATTGCACGCGAGCAGGTCATCAGAGACTCAACGATAGAGCGAATGGTGGCCGGTTGTTTGCGCGACCTTGCGTGCGGGTAGAGGAAGGCACTGGGGAAGGGAGGAAACGATGATCGGACTGCTCTGGTTGATCCTGGTAGTCGTCATAGCCGTAGTGCTCGCGCAATTCGTGAATGCCGCCATCGGCGGTGTCGTCGGGTTGATTCTCGCGGTGCTCGTGTTCTTGCTCGTTATCCGCGAGGCGGACACGCCGGTATAGGTCCCCACCCGCGTGGGGGCGCGGGTTTGCAATCGCTGGTTCCGGGAAGACTCATCCCGGGTACACCCCCAAAGCGCTCTGCGCCGCGGCCGCACCTCTAGGACTACGGCTCTCCTGCGCATCGCCGTTGCCGCTACCCGTAAAGCGGCGGCGGCGCAGCAGGGAGCCGAATGGTGCGGTCGCGGCGCACGTGTGCGTGCTTCCGGGGTCGCCGACTGCTAACGATGTGTTGACAAGCGTGCCTGACCAAAACGAAAAACGAGCCTCGGACGCTGTGCGTGCGAACAAGCCGGACCCCGAGCGCCAACTACAACTGCTGCGGCAGTACCGCGAGGACGGCAACGAGCGGGCCCGCGACGAACTCGTCGCGGAGCTGCTGCCGTGGGTGCGTCGCGTCGCCGGGCGCTACTCGAACCGCGGACTCGATCAGGAAGACCTCGTGCAGATCGCCTCGGTCGGTCTGGTGAAGGCGATCGATCGCTTCGACTTCGATCGCGGTGTGCGGCTGACGACCTTCGCCGAACCCACGGTGACCGGTGAGATCAAACGCCACTTCCGCGACCACGGCTGGACCGTGCGCCCGCCGCGCGACCTGCAAGAGCTGAACGCCGAGGTGATGCGCGCGATCGACTCGATGACGAACGACCTCAAGCGCTCGCCGACAGTTCCCGAGGTCGCCGTGTTTCTCAAGACAACGGAGGACGCGGTGCTCGAAGCGATCCACGCGGGTTCCGGCTATAAAGCCGCCTCGCTCGACCTGCCCGAAGAAGAGGGTGGCGGGTTTGAGCAGCCCGCGCTTGCCGTCGAGGACCGCGAACTGGCGCTGGCTGACGACCGTACGGCGCTTTCGACGGCGCTCGAAGCGCTGTCCGCACGCGACGCGCAGGTCGTGAAGATGCACTTCTTCCGCGACATGACGCAGTCCGAGATCGCCGACGAAATCGGCGTTTCGCAGATGCAGGTCTCAAGGATTCTCCGCGGCGCGCTGATGACACTTAGAGAAGAGATCGAGCGTGAGGGACCCGCGAATGTTTAGGTGGTCAAAAGGTGGGGTAGGAGACGGACGATTGCAGCGATCCGAGCCGCGCTCGAGAGTGAGCCGATTGATCGGTCATGAGCTGTCCGATCTACCCATTGCCGTCACCTCGAGCAGCAATCATCGCGGACGGCCCGCCAGCACGCAGCGGGCCGTCCGCCACCTTCTTCACAGGCGGCGGAACGACACGCGCGTTCGGCGGCCGGGCGCTGCGGGTATGGTGGAACCCGATTGTGGTGGAAGGGTCCGGCCCCGATGAGCAAGAACGTTGAGAGCATGGAGCAGGTCGCGCTTTCGCTGGACCTCGACGCACGCGCCGAGAACCTGCTGCTCGTCAGGCAGGCGGTCGAAGGCGCGGTTCGTGCCTCAGGTGCTGAGGGCCAGGTCGTCGACGACATCAAGCTTGCGGTCACCGAGGCCTGTTCGAACGTCGTCAAGTACGCCTACCGCGGCGACGCGGGTCCGCTCTCGGTGCAGGTGGGTTTCCCGGACGGCCGGATCGCTGTAGTGATCACCGACCAAGGCAGCTGGGACGGTGATTCCGAAGAAGAGGGTCCTTCGGGCATGGGCATCCCGATCATGCAGTCGGTGACTCGCACTCACGATGTCACGACGGACGCCGAGGGCACGCGCGTGACGCTCGTGTTCGAGAAGGCGGCGAGCGATGAGTGATTCGGACGCCAACGCGATCGCAGTTCAGATCAGCGACGCCGCGCTGACGGCACCCGTGCTCGAACGCATCGTGTCGGCCGCGGCGGTTCAGGCGGCGTTGCCCGTCGACCGCCTCGTCAACGCGCTCGCGGCAGTCGACTCGATCGCCGTCGCCGCCGGGCGGGTGCTCGACGAAGCCGACCCGCGCCGCTTCAAGGTGTTGATCCGTGAAGGCGAGATCAAGCTGGTGATCGACGAGTTGGCGGACGGTCAGGCCGACGCGGTGCTCCACGCGACGCGGATCCCGGCGATCGGCGACGTGCTGGAGCGGATGGCAACGGCGGTCGCGACCGAGACCGGCGAGGGCGGCAGTTCGCTGGTCATGACGTTCACGTAGGTGGGTGGCGCGATGCGAGCGGCCCCGTTCAAAGCCTGGACCTACTTCTCGCTCGCGCTTGTTGCGGCGGTCGCCGCCCTGGTGATCATTCTCGGCGACGAGTTCCGGCTGCTCAGCGCGTTCGTACTGCCGCCGTTCGTCGCCGGACTGACGACGACGCCGCGACGCACGGCGATTGTGATGGCGGCGTCGCTAGGAGCAGCCATCGCGATCACCATGTTCGCTTACGACGCGTCGCTGACGACCGACAATCTGATCCGGCTCGGCGTGATCTTTTTCGGCGGCCTGCTTGCGATCCAGGCCGGCATCCTGCGTGAGCGCGATTTGCGCACGCGCCGCCGCCTCGCGCTGATCAACAGTTCGCGCGGCGAGTTGGAAGGTGCCGACGGAATGGAGGGCGACCTTGCAAGCCTCGCCCGCGCCGCGGTGCTGGACTTTGCCGAGTGGGCGTTCCTCGATATCCGGGTTGCCGGCGAGGACGCCGAGCGTCATGTCTTCGAGGCGGAGCGCCACTCCGAGTCGGGGCGCGAAGTGTCGCCGCGTATGCAACCGACGGCCGCAACCGCCGCCTATGAAACGCGCGCGGAACGCGAAGGCGCGCTACGTCTTTCGCCAACTGACGAAGCGCTGCTCGACGGTCTGTTCGAAGGGCTCGAACCGTCGCGCCGCGCCGGCTTCGAGGTGATGATCGTTCCGGTGTCGGCAGGCACGGTGCGCGCGACCTACTGTCTCGCCTGCGCCGAACCGCACCCGCCTTGGGGTGAGTCCGAGCTGACGCAGGTGCCGTCGCTCGCACAGGCCTCGGCGCTGGCGGCGCGCAGTGACC
>JBOGYW010000024.1:0-32572 GCA_050696815.1 Solirubrobacterales bacterium
ATGTGAATCCGCACAAACAACCGCGGAAATAGCGAGAAAACGCCGGGGGACGGCAGGGGCGCCGAGCGCCCTAAGCCTCGATCAGGCCGCGGCGTACCGCGTAGCGGACCAGCTCCACGCGGTCGCTCATGCCCAGCTTGTTGAGGATGTTGGAGCGGTGGGACTCGACCGTCTTCTCGCTCAGGCCGAGGATCTCGGCGATCTGCTTGTTCGTGTGGGCCTCGGCGATCAGCTTCACGACCTCGAGCTCGCGGTCGGTCAGCTTGTCGCGGCGCGGCTCCTCGCCGCTCTCCATCCAAGCCTTCACCAGCGAGCGCTGCGCGTCGTCGGTCAAAAACGGCTCACCATCGTTCACCGCGCGCACGGCACGGACCAGGTCCTGGTCGGCGGCGCGCTTCAGCACGTAGCCGCCGGCACCGACCCGCAGCGCCTCGTACAGATAGCGCTCGTCGTCGTGCATCGACAGCAGAAGAACGTTCACATCCGGCACCTGCTGCTTGATCTCGCGCGCGGCCTGTAGGCCGGTCAGCTTCGGCATCGAGATGTCCAGAACCGCCACGTCCGGTTTGTGCTCGATCGCGAACTGCAGCGCTTCGGCGCCGTCGGCTGCTTCACCGATCACGTCGATGTCCGGCTGGCGCTCCAAGAGCAGGGTGATTCCCGAGCGCACGATTCCGTGGTCGTCGGCGATCATGACTTTCATGGCAACTCCATAGTCAGCGTTGTTCCTTCGCCCGGCGAAGAATCGATGTCCAGCGTCCCGTTGACCAGCTGCGCACGCTCGCGCATTCCTGACACGCCGAAACGCTTGGTCGGCTGCGACGGATCGAAGCCTTCTCCATTGTCACTCACGCGCAAGACGATTGTCTCACCGATCGCCAGACTGACATCCACGCGAGTGGCATCGGCATGCTGGACGATGTTCGAAAGCGCCTCCTGGACGACTCGATAGATCGCCAGCTCGCGCTCGTCCCCGAACCGCTGGCGCGCGTCGCCGTCGTACTCGAACGCCACCTCGATGCCGCTGCGTTCGCCGAAGCTCTCGACCTGCGACGAAAGCGCGTTGCGCAGCCCGAGATCCAGGATCGTCGGACGCAGGCGGCGCACCACCTCCAAGAGTTCTTCCATCGCCTGGCCGGCCAGGCGCTTGGCCTCGTCGATCTCCGGCTTCAGGTCCGGCGGTGCGTCCTGCGAGGCTGCCTCGAGACGCAAGATCACGGCAGTCAAAGCCTGATTCGCCTCGTCGTGCAGGTCGCGGGCCACGCGGGCGCGCTCGTTCTCTTGCGCCTTCACGCCGGCGCTGATCCGTTCGTGGCGCTCTTCCTCTAGGCGCGCGATCATTTCGTTGAACGACTCGATCAGTTCGGCGATGTCTTCGGTCGCGCCGGCCGGCAGGGGCGCGCGTGAGCCCGGCTGTGCCAGATCGATCCCTTCCATTGTGTTGACCAGCTTCTCGAGCGGGGCGAACTGCCTGCGCAGGATCACCATGTTCAGCATCAGGGCCGCGGCGATCGCCAGCATCAGCAGCACTAGCTCGGTGCGCCGCGCGCCGACGCCGGTCTTGACGTCCAGTACCAGCACGCAGAAGAAGATCAGGGCCGTAATCGCCAGCGCGTTGGTGGCGATCGCCTGGGCAAGCAGGGTGGAGCGGGCGGTGCGGCGGCGCCGCCCTGATTCCGCCACGGAATCGGGCGCGGGGGCGACGGAGAGCGGTTCAGCGCGCGCGACGACGTCCGGCGAGTCGGCCTCGGGCTCGATCGATCGAGAAATGGGCTGCGGAGAAGTGCTCAAAATCGCTTGAAAATGGGGTGACGACCCTATATCGGCCAAAAATGCCGATTCCGATAATCAATTTGCAAGGAAGCAAGTCTTGGACTAGAGACTCGCTTTCGGCGAGTAGGACGGGAAATAGGAAGAGATGCCAGGGACGGCGATTCTTCCTCCCAACTTCAAAAGCTCGCCGGCTGAACTCCCCCCAGAGATCTGTCCTATGTCAAGCGCGCCCCGACTCCCGGGGCGCGTTTTCTTTTGCGTGTTGACGGCCCCACGACCCTCGCTATACTTTTTGAAGTAAGCCCACCCACCGACGACTCACCAAGCGACAAATGGCAATCAACTACCAAGACTTTCTCAGCAAGATCAAGGAGCAGGTCCCCGAGGTCGACCCCGACGAGGTCCAGGCGATCCTGACCAGCCCTGTGCCCGAAGGCGATCGGCCCGAGGCCGTCGTGATCGACGTGCGCGAGCAGCACGAGTGGGACGAGTCCCACATCCCCGGCGCGAAGCACGTGCCGCGCGGATACCTCGAGCAGCGCATCGGTCGCGCCGCGCCGGACACCGACCAGCGCGTGATCTTGTACTGCCAGAGCGCCAACCGCAGCGCGATCGCGGCGAAGACGCTGATCGACGAGCTGGGCTACACCAACGTCGAGTCGATGGCCGGTGGCATCACGCTGTGGAAGCAGCGCCACCTGCCGATCGAGATCCCCTTCCAGTACACCGACGCGCAGCGCATCCGCTACTCGCGGCACATGCTGCTGCCGGAAGTCGGCCCCGAGGGCCAGCAGAAATTGCTCAAGAGCAAGGTGCTGCTGCTCGGCGCCGGCGGCCTGGGCGCCCCGGTCGCGCTGTACCTCGCGGCGGCCGGCATCGGCCAGCTCGGCATCGTCGATGACGACATCGTCGACGCCTCAAACCTGCAGCGCCAGGTGATCCACAGCACGAACACGATCGGCGAACCGAAGGTCGAGTCGGCGAAGCAGACGATCCAGGCGCTGAACCCGGACGTCGAGGTGACGACCTACAACACGCGCCTCAACGCCGACAACATCATGGACATCATCAAGGACTACGACATCGTGGTCGACGGTGTCGACAACTTCCCGACGCGCTATCTGCTGAACGACGCTTCGGTGCGCCTGAAGATTCCGGTCGTAAGCGCATCGATTCTGGCGTTCGACGGCCAGCTGACGATCTTCAAGCCCTACGACGGTCCTTGCTACCGCTGCCTCTACCCGGTACCGCCCCCAGCGGAGCTGGCGCCGAGCTGCGGCGAGAACGGCGTCCTGGGCGTGCTGCCCGGCACGATGGGCCTGCTGCAGGCGACCGAGGTGATCAAGCTGATCCTCGACATCGGCGAGCCGCTGGTCGGCCGTCTGATGCTCTACGACGCACTCGCGGAGGAGTTCACCAACCTGAAGATCCGCCGCGACCCGGAGTGCCCGATCTGCTCGCGCGATCCCGAAGAGATCGGCGACGACGAGATGGGCAAGTTCCCGGACTACGAAGCTTTCTGCTCCGGAGTGACGGTCTAAGCGGACCGTCGCTTCGGTAGCCGGAAAACGTTGTAGGATGCCCGCCTCATGGCCACTGTGAAGATTCCACCGGTGCTGCGCACCGCGACGGACGGGGAGAAGCAGGTCAGCGCTTCCGGTAGCAACGTCGGCGACGTTCTCCAGAACGTTGTCGAGACCTACCCGGAGACCGAGCGCCAGCTCTTCGGCCCCGACGGCGGACTCAACCGCTACGTGAACGTCTACCTCAACGACGAGGACGTGCGCGTACTCGAAGGCCTCGACACGGCCGTCGAAGACGCCGACACCGTGATGATCCTGCCGGCGATGGCCGGCGGCCAATAGGCACAGCGCCGGTGGATCCGTCTAACGCCTAGGCGAACGCCAGGAACACGATCGCCGCAATCACGGCGAGCGCGCACGAGATCACAGCTAGTGCGGCAAATGTGAGTGCGCTCGGGGCGCGTTCGACCGGCCGCGAGGGTTCGATCCGCAGTAGCGCCCGGGCGGCGGCGAGGCCACCTTCCGGCACGAGGATCTCGCGCTGGCCCGAGGCTCCGAAGTCTGGGAGATCGGCGCGTGAAGCGCGCCGCACGACGCAGGGGATGCCTTCGGACCGAAGCATGTGTTCGAGCATGTCGGCCTCGGCCAGGTTCATCGCCACGACGACGCGGCGCAGGTTGCCGATCGCGTATTCGGGACGCGGCCGGCGGTCGGCGACCGCGAGCATGCCGACGCCAACGCTGCGCTCGAATTTCTCTGCGGAGAGATTGGCGGAGGCGATGTCGTCCGCGCTGAGCAACGGCAGATCGCAAGACGGGCAGGCGCTCGCACCGTATTCGAACTCAACGCCGCAAAACGGACACGTGTTGTCGGCGCTTATCTGCATCTAAACCGCACTTTACCGGCAATCGCCGTGCGGTGATTCGCCGGTTGTGGAGCGGGCTGGACGGTCCGTCAGGCGGTGATTTCGAGCGCGACTTCCTCGACCTTGCGGTCGACGATTGCAAACGCCTTCACGTCGGGCGCGTCGGCCTCGGCGAGCGAGACGATGATGTACAGCGCCTCGGGCCAGAGCGCGAGGTTGATGTCGGTCTGCGACGGGTACGCGGCGCTGCGCGTGTGCGAGTGGTAGATCGCTCCGACGTCCTGGTCGGCCTCGTCGATCAGGTTGTAGATGCGCAGGAAGTCCTTTGAATCGATCTCGTAGCGCAGCGGGCTGGCGGCTGCGTTGACGGCGCGGTGCACGACCTGGGCGACGCCGCCGGCCGAGCCGACGACACCGCAGCATTCGTTCGGCAGGTCGTCGCGCGCGTGGGCGATCATTTCGTCGATCTGAGATTGGGCGAATTTCATCTGTGGGACTATAGTTTTTGAAGTAATGGAACCGGCCGAGATCAAGAACCGGCTAGGTGGGGGAACTTATCCGGACATCGTCGCGTCGATCGGCCACACGCCGCTCGTCGAGCTGTCCCGCCTCTCGCCGAAGCCCGAAGTGAAGCTCTACGCGAAGCTCGAATCGCACAACCCGACGGGGTCGGTCAAAGACCGCGTCGCGAAGTCGCTGATCGAGGACGCCGAGGCGAAGGGCGCGATCTCGCGCGGCAGCACGGTGTTCGAGCCGACCTCCGGCAACACCGGCATCGCGATGGCGATGATCTGCGCTCGCAAGGGCTACAAGCTGAAGGTCGTGATGCCCGACAACGTGACCGAGGAGCGCACGCAGCTGCTGCGCATGTACGGCGCGGAGATCGTCTATAGCGAGGGCGCGAAAGGCTCGAATGGCGCGGTCGAGATGGCGCTCGACATGGCCGAGAAAGACTCGTCGTACTACATGCCGTACCAGTACGGCAACCCGGCAAACCCGAACGCGCACTACACCGGCACCGCGCCGGAGATCGCGGAGGAGCTGGGCAGCATCGCCGCGTTCGTCGCGGGCCTCGGCACCGGCGGCACGCTGATGGGCTGCGCCAAGTACTTCAAGGAGCACGATCCGAACACGCTGATCGTCGCGGCCGAGCCGCTGCAGGGCGAGCTCGTGCAGGGCCTGCGCTCGCTCGACGACGGCTTCATCCCGCCGATCATCGACCTCTCAGTGCTCGACCGCAAGATCGTCGTCAGCAACCGCGACGCCGTCGTCTGGACGAAGAAGCTGCTCGAAGAAGAGGGCATCTTCGCCGGCGTCTCAAGCGGCGCGATCTGCGCGATCGCCGTGCGCGCGGCCGAGAAGATCGACGAAGGCAACGTTGTCTTCGTGATCGCCGACGACGGCTGGAAGTACCTCTCCTCGGGCGTCTACACGAAGACGATCGAAGAGCTCGAGGCCGACGGCTCGCTCGAGAGCACGCTGTTCTGGTAGCGGCGCGCTAGCGCAGGAAGCCGCGGCTGAGCAGCACGGCGCGCTGGTAGTTGCTGCGCACCTTCAAGTTGTGGATGCTGACGCGCGCTGACGCGCCGCCGGCACCGCGTCGCCGCAGAACGACGACCTTGCCGCCCCCGCGGGCGGTGATCGTGACGCGGTCGTTCTTCTGGTCGTAGGCGAACCGGCCGCGGATGTCGACGCGGTACGAGCGGCCGCCGAAGTCGTCGACGGAAAAATGGCCGTCGACCTTCGGGAAGTCTTCGACCGCAAGCCGTCCGCTTGCGATCACGTCCGGTACCTGCGCCAGGCCGTCCATCTCGATCGCGACCGGGATCTCGGTGAAGAGGTCGTCGGCGAGGTCGGACTCCAGGAACCAGCCGCCGCCGTAGAGCCCGGGACCCTCGAACGCGCCGCCGATCACGTACTGGTCGAGCGCGTCGCGCATCGCCAGGTATCCGGCGGTGACGGCCTTCTTGGCACTGGCGCATCTGCGCCCGCGCAGGCCGCGGCACGAGCCGCTCAGCGGTCTGACGGAGTTGGTGCTTGTGACGGCGCGGCGGGCGACCGGGATCGGCAGCGCGCTGCGGCTGCACTTGCCGTCGACCGCGCCGAAGATCAAGAAGCGCTTCGCCAGCGAAAGTGCGCAGCCGCTGACATCCGTGCCGATCGTGGAGTGGCCCGTGTGCGGGATCACCGCCAGCGTCGCGTTCGGGTTGCCGGCGATCGCCTGCTTCGCCCAGGCGACAGGTGTGCGCACGTCGAGCGAGCCGTCGAGCGCGAGCGTCGGCACCGGTGGCATCGGGCCCGCTACGAGTGCGGGCGGCGCCGGCGACTCGCTGTAGCCGCGACAGATGGTGGAGAGCGACTCGTTGCGCACCGTTGTACGAGGGAACGGATAGATCGCGCTCGCGGGCAGTGCGTTGACGGCTGCGTCGATCGCGTTCTGGCGTCCGGGCAGCGCCGCGCCGCGGCCCCAGGGGCCGATGAAGTCCTCGCAAGAAGTCGTGAGATTGAGCGTGTTGCTGAACGCGGCGACGTCGACCTCGGCGCGGCCGCGCAGCTTGGTGCCGGCCTTGTAACGCGCGCCGGCCTGGTGGCGCCGCTTCGGCAGGTAGCTGGTGAAGCGCTTGGCCGAGCTCTTTTTGGCGGTTGCGCCCGCGCCGCCGGAAAGGATCGCGAACAGCCGCTCGAGCGGCGCGCTGTTGCCGCGCAGCGCGGCGTCGAGCGTCGCGGGCAGCTGGTTGTAGATGAAGAGGTCAAAGTCGGCGGCGAACTCCAGCTCGTAGAGCGCCTCGTCGTCGATCTTCGCCATCTGCGGCTTGCCGTTCGCGTCGACCAGGACGGTGTCGATCGGGTTGCGCTGCAGTCGCGCGGCGAGCTTCGCCAGCTTCGCGACCGGCGAGCTGACGACGCCACGGCAGCGGCTGCCGCTGCATACCTCTTCGAGCGACTTGCGCATCGCTTCGAGCGAGACCGTGTCGAATGCGCCCGGCTGGTCGACCGGCAGTACCGAGTCGATCATCAGCGATTTGGTGCTCGCCGGGTGAGCGCCGGCGTAGGCGAGCGCGACTTTGGTGCCGTAGGACACGCCGAACAGCGAGATCTGGCCGAGGCCGAGGTCGGCGCGGATGGCGTCGATGTCTTCGACCGACTCGGCGGTGTCGTAGCCGAAGCGGGCAGGTCCGAGCGCGTTCGCGCAGGCGGTGATCGGCCCGTCGGTCGCCGGGTCGGCGCCGTCGAACTTGAAGTTGCCGAGCTCGATACGCGGACAGTCGAGTGGTTCCGAAAGACCGGTGCCGCGCAGGTCCACGGCGATGATGTCGTAGCGGTTGGCGCCGGTGAACAGCGAAGTCATGAAGTCGAGCATCACGTCGGACGGCTGGCCGGGGCCGCCGGCGATCACGAACAGCGTGCCCAGCCGCGGACCTTCGGTCGCCGCCGCGCGAATCGCGCGGACCTTTGTGGTGCCGCCGACCGCGCCTGTGCGGTCAACCGGCATGTCGAAGGTGGCGCAGTCGAGCTGCAGGATCGTGAACATGCACGGACTCCAGCTCGTCGGGACCGCGGCGGCGGGACCGGCAGATGCAAAGCAGAGGATTAGTGCGACGATTCCTGCCGCAAAGGCGGTCGTCAATGACCTGCGATTCGATACGGACACGTTGTCCCGATCATAGTGGCCCGAACCGGCGACTCAGGCAGCGTTCTGGGCGGCCTCGATGCGCTCTTCGATCGCCGCGCGAACGCTCGCGAACTCAGCGTCCGAGAGCACCGGCGTGCCCTCGAACGGGAGCTCGCGCGCGACCTCGACCCACGACTTGCAGCCGAGGTACTCGTCCTTGACCTTGATCGTCACAGGGCGCTGGATGCGGTAGGCGCGCAGCAGCAGCACGTGCAGTGGGTGGCGGGGCTTCCAGTTGAAGCGCTTGGCGGCGTACTCGGGTGTCCATACGTGGAAGGGGGAGAGCATCTCCACCGCATTCGGCGCCGTCACTTCGTAGGACGCGGCGACTTCGGCCCAGGCGCGCAGGCGCACACTGACCGGCTGCGGCACCGGGATCCCGGCCTCCATCATTCGCGCGGTCGGCGCCGGTGGGTTCCAGACGCCATCCTCAAGTGCCCGCTTCAACTCGGGCACGTGCGACTCGCGCACAAGGCCGGCCTGCTGATGGTCGAACGTGGGGTAGAGGAAGAAGCGGTCGCTGGCGACCTCGAAGTGTTTGTTCTCTTCGCGGATCCCGCCTTTGCGCAGGGTGATCAGCTGTTCACCCTCGGCCAGCGCGCGCACAGTGACGGCCCATTCTTTCAGCGCGGTTGGCATCGTGTCGCCGATTATAAGTTGGCGCTTCGCGGCGGCGCTGCAGCTGCAAGCTACCGATCGGTAGAGCCGTGTGCGCCGCCGCCGGGGGTTTCGATGCGCAGGGTTTGGCCCAGCTTCAGATGCCCGGTCGCCTTGCCGGCGATCGCGTCGCCGTCCACGCTGTCGTGTCCAGGCTCGCCGTCGCCGCCACCCTGCGTGCCGCGGGGCCGGAATCGCCGCCGCTCAGCGATCAGCGAGTACTCCATCGGCTCGAGCGCCTCCAGCTCGCGCACGATGCCGTCGCCGCCGGCGAACCGGCCCTTGCCGCCGCTGCCCCGCCGCAGCGCGTACTCGCGCACGCGTAGCGGGAACTCCAGCTCGAGCGCCTCGACGGGGGTGTTGAGCGTGTTGCTCATCGCTACGTGGACGGCGCTCGGTCCTGGCGCGTCGGGGCAGGCACCCTGGCCGCCGCCGAACGTCTCGTAGTGCGTGAACGCGGCGTTGCCGAGCGTCAGATTGTTCATCGTCCCCTGGCCCTGGGCGCGGCCGAATGCGGCGAGCACGAGATCGGCGATCCGGCTGGAAGTCTCGACGTTGCCGCCGGCGACGGCGGCGGGTGCCTCGGCGTTGACAATCGTGCCGGCCGGTGCGACGATCTCGATCGGCCGGTAGGCGCCGGCGCAGGCCGGCACGTCGGGCGCCGCCAGCACGCGCAGCGCGAAGTAACACGCCGAGTGCGTGACGGCGAGCGGGCAGTTGAGGTTGCCGGGATGCTGCTTGTCGGTGCCGCTGAAGTCGAGCACGACGCGCTCGCCGTCGACCTGCACGCGCAGCCGTAGCGCAAGGTCGTGCCGTTCGCCGCGGCCGTCGTCCTCCATCGAGTCCTCGGCGGTGAACTCGCCGTCGGGCAGCGCGGCGATGCCGAGGCGCGTGCGCCGTTCGGCGTAGTCGAGCAGCTCGTCGACGGCGCTCGTGTACTGCGCGGCGCCGAGTTTGGTGGCGAACCGACGAACCCGTAGCTCGCCACGGCGGCAGGCGGCAACCTGCGCCCGCAGGTCGGCGGCGCGCTGGTCGGGGTTGCGCATCGGCGCGACGATTGCGTCGAAGTGGGCGTAGTCGATCGCGCCCGCCTGCGCGATCCGGGTCGGCGGAATCACAACGCCTTCGTCGGCGAGTGTCGTGCTGTCGGCCGGCATGCTGCCCGGCGTGCGGCCGCCGACGTCGGCATGATGCGCGCGGCAAGCGGCGAAGCCGAGGTGTTCACCGCCGTCACCGAAGATCGGCGTGAGCAGCGTGATGTCGGGCAGGTGGGTACCGCCGGCGAACGGGTCGTTGAGGATCCACGCATCGCCGGGCGCGTGCTGCTCGCCAAGGATCGCGGCGACCGAAGCCGGCATCGCCCCGAGGTGCACGGGGATGTGCTCGGCCTGCATCGTCATCTCGCCACGCGCGTTGAACAGGCCGGTCGAGCAGTCACGGCGTTCTTTGATGTTCGCCGAGTGTGCGGCGCGCACGAGCAGCTCGCCCATTTCGTCGCAGGCGGCGCCGAGCGTTCCGGCTGTCACGCGCAGGCGGATCGGGTCGTTCATCGGCGCTCCTGACGGTCGAGGATCACGTCGGCACCGGTGGCACGGGCCTGCCAGCCGGGCGGCACGACGACGGTCGCCTGCGGCTGCTCGATCACGGCCGGGCCGGCGACCGGCTCGCCGGAAAGTTCGCCGGTCAAGACTGTGCCCGTGTGCTCCACGCCGCCGAACCACATCGACCGTTCGCCGCGGCGCGCGGGCCGTACGTCTGTGCCGCCGGTCGGCGGCTCACTGCCCGGCGTCGCGACGCTGACGCGCAGCGTCACGAGCTCGACCGGCAACGACGGGTCGCTGAAGCCGTAGCGCTCTTCGTGCAGCGCATTGAACGCCTCTGCGAGATCGGTTGTGGCGCCCTCGATCGGTAGCTCGAACGACTGGCCGGCGTAGCGCAGCTCGTGGGTCGCGGTCGCTGCCAGCTCGTCGAGCGGCATGCCGATGTCCTCGGCGGCCGCCAGTGCCAGCTCGGTCGTTGCCGCGGCAAGCTCGCCGGCATCCAGGTCTTCGAGCGGCGTCAGCAGGCTGCGCGAGCGGTCGCGGCGGCGGCCGGCGGCGGCCATCCCGTAGGCCGACAGCACGCCGCAGGCGGCGGGACAGACGACGCGTTCGATCTCCAGCGCTTCGGCGATTGCTGTGGCGTGCATCGGTCCGGCGCCGCCGAAGGCGATCAGCGTGTGGTCGCGCGGATCGATGCCGCGCGCGACGGTCGCGGCGCTGGTGGCGCCGAGCATCTCGAGGTTCGCGATCTCGACGACTCCGGCCGCGGTCTCGAGCGCACTCAGGCCGAGCCGCTCGCCGAGGGCGGCCAAAGCGCGTTCGGCGACGCCGCGGTCGAGCGCGAGCCCGCCCGCCAGGGATGAGTCGGCGGCCAGGTAGCCGAGCAGCAGGTTTGCGTCGGTGACGGTCGGCTCACTGCCGCCGTGCCCGTAACAGGCCGGGCCGGGCCGCGCACCTGCCGATTGGGGTCCGACACGTAGCGCGCCGCCGCTGTCGCGCCAAGCGATCGAGCCGCCGCCGGCGCCGACGGTGGACACGTCGGTCGCCGCCAGCGCGATCGGTCGCCCGGCGATCTCGCGCGACGCCGCGATCTTCACCGCGCCATCGGCCACGACCGAGATGTCCGTGGAAGTGCCGCCCATGTCGAAGCCGAGCGCCGCGGGGGCGCCAATGCGATCGGCCGCGCGCGCCGCGCCGACGGCGCCGCCGGCAGGTCCTGAAAGCACTGTCCATGAAGCATTTCGCCCGGCCAGCTCAGCGGCGACGGTGCCGCCGTTGCTCAGCATCACCTCCGGCGCCGGCAGGCCGTGCCCGCGCGCACGATCGACCAGCCGCGTGAGATAGCCGGTGAGCAGAGGGGAGAGAGCGGCGTCGGCGATCGTTGTCGCGAAGCGTTCGTACTCGCGAAAGGTGCCGACGGCCTCGAACGATGTCGAAACGTGCAGCTCGGGCAACAGTTCGGCTGCCAGCTCGCGAATTCGCAGCTCGTGCGCGGGGTGGCGAAACGAGAACAGCAGGCAGACCGCGATGCTTTCCACGCCGGCTTCGCGACAGCGCTCGAGCAGCGCGATCGTCGCGGTTTCGTCGAGCGGCTCGATCACGCCGTCCGGACCGCAGCGCTCGGGCACGGGAAAGCGCAGCTCGGTAGGCACGATCGGCGCCGGCCGCGTGGCGCAGAGGCGGTAGAGATCGCTGCGGTCCTGCCTGGCGAGCTCCTCAACGTCGGTGAACCCGGCCGTTGCCAGCAGAGCCGTTCGCGCGAAGCGTCCTTCGAGCAGCGCGTTGGTTGTGATCGTCATGCCGTGCACGAAGCCGGCTACGTCGGTTGCTGCGAGGCCGGCCCCTGCGAGCGCCGCGTCGGCTGCGGCGATCACGCCGATCGACTGGTCCTCCGGCGTCGTCGGCGTCTTGCCGGTGAAGAGCCCCTCGGCCGTCGCGACGACGGCGTCGGTGAAGGTGCCGCCCACGTCAACCGCCAGAGTCGCTCCGCTTGCCATCGACGGCCACGATAACTCGTGGCCCAAAAGAAAACGGGGACCGATCGGTCCCCGTCCTCTGCACAGCCGGCATCCCTATGCGATGCCGGCTGTCGCTGCTCGGTATTGCTTTCGCTACTTAGGCAGCGTCCGCGTGTGCCTCTGCCCCATGCAGATGCGCTTGCTCTTGTTCGGTGAAGTGCGGTTCCGCCAGGTGCTGGTGCGACGGGCAGTACTCCGTGCCCGGCACGATGTTGCGCATGCAGGGCGTGCTGCGACGAGTCGTCGCGCGGCAGCGCAGGCGGGTGCCGTCGGGCTTGTAGCCGCGGGCGGCGTAGGTCTTCGTCACCTGGAGCGCGCGTTCGACGTGCTTCGAGATCAGGTTGTAGACGTGCAACTGGTCCGTGATCGGGAAGTACGCGCGAACCTGCTCGAAGAGGAAGCGGTCCGGGTGGTGGAAGTAACGCCAGTCGTCGGCAATCCTGTCCATCGTCTGCTCACAGGAATTAAGGACTGTCTTGTGTACGTCACCGTTAACACCGTTGACGTGCTCCTCCGTGATGTACGGAGACAGGTCCTTGTAGAGGGCTCGGCTTAGTGCGTACATTGGCGTGCTCCCTTCGGCCTAGATCCTGGCGTGCTCCATTTGCGTGCACGCAGTATCTCTAATGGAAGTAAAGATCCGGGTATCCGTGGGTTAAGCGGACTTTAACCATAAAATGCCTGCAAATCAGCTGGTTTTTTGGTGTCCGGCCGACTGGCTAACTGGACAAATATCTGCATTCGTACTTATACCCGTTGAGCGCGGGTCCGAATCGTCGCGCAAGCGGCTTCATTCCCAGCGGCGGGCGACCGGCTCGCCGTCGCCGGCGATCGTGAAATGCTGGAAGTCGAGCTGCGGGTCGGTCTGCGGAAAGTCCGTGCGGTGGTGGGCGCCGCGGGTCTCGCGCCGGGCCAGCGAGTTCGCGCCGATCAACCGCACCAGCGGGTTCGTGCTTTCGGACAGGCGCTCCAGGAGCGCGGCGTCGCGCTCGATGCCGGCGCACTCCCACAAAAGATCGCGCGTCTCGGCGGGGTTCGGGTCGGCTTCGAAACCGTCCGCCGCAAGCTCACCGGAGGCGACGGCCTCGCGCTTTCCGTTAGCCAACGGCGGTTCGGCCAACGCCGCCAGCGCCGCGCGACGGCCGAACACCAAGCACTCGGCGAGCGAGTTCGATGCCAGTCGGTTAGCTCCGTGCAGGCCGGTGCAGGCGCACTCGCCGACGGCCAGCAGGCCCTTCAGCGTGGACCGCGCGTTGAGGTCGGTGACGATGCCGCCCATGCTGTAGTGCGCCGCGGGGGCGACCGGGATCGGCTGCGTACGCGGGTCGAAGCCGGCTTCCTCGATCTTCGCGTAGACGTTGGGGAACAGCATCGGGTCGGTCTCACGCATGTCCAGAAAGACCTTGCCCGCGACGCCATCGTCGCCGGTCAACTTGCGCTCGACCGCGGCCGCGACCTCGTCGCGCGGCGCGAGTTCGTCGACGAAGCGTTCGCCCGCTCCGTCGATCAGCGTCGCGCCCTCACCGCGGATCGCCTCGGTGATCAGAAAGCCTTGGTTGCGCGACGGGCTCTTCAGCGCCGTCGGGTGGAACTGCAGGAACTCGAGGTCAGCCAGCTGCGCGCCGGCCGCGTGTGCCATCGAGAGTCCTGTGCCGATCGCGGCCGGCGGGTTGGTGGAGCGCGCCCACAATGCAGCCGAGCCGCCGGTCGCCAAAACGACCGCCCGCGCCGGAATCGTTAGCTCGCGCGCGCCGTCGACGGTCACGCGCACGCCGACGCAGCGCCCGTCGTCGATCACCAGCGCATTCGCCGACGCGTGTTCGACGACGGTGATCAGCGGGTGCTCGGCGACGCGCGCCGACAGCTCGCGTGTGATTCGCCGGCCGGTCGCGCTGCCGCCTGCGTGCACTACGCGGCGCCGGCTGTGGCCGCCCTCGAGACCAAGCGAAAGCCGGCCCGATTTATCTGCGTCGAACTCGACGCCGAGGGCGAGAAGATCGTCGACGGCGGCCGGCGACTCGTTGACGAGCACGTGCACGGCGCTCACGCGCGCAAGCCCGCGGCCGGCGGTGAGCGTGTCGATCTGGTGCAGCTCGGCGGCGTCATCTTCGCCGAGCGCGGCGGCGATTCCGCCCTGCGCCCAGTAGCTGGCGGTCGTCGCCAGCGGTGCCTGCGAGACCAGCAACGTGCGTGCGCCCTCGCGGGCGGCGGTCAGGGCGGCGTAAAGGCCGGCCGACCCCGCGCCGACGACCGCGACCTCGGAGGCGTTCGTGTGCCGCAGGGGCATCGCCTACTGCTCCATCAAGGTGGTGTAGACCTCGACGGCGCGCTCGGCCATCGCGTCGGTCGAGAAGTGTGCGGCGCGTTCGGCGCCGGCGATGCGCGGATCGGGGTCGTCGAGGATCTGGCCGAGCGCCACGCGCCAGGGAATCGGGTCGTATTCGAAGCAGTAAGTGCCGGCGACTCCGGCCAGCGCGTCGGGCGCGATACCGGTCGGCGTGGCGATCACCGGCACGTTGCAGGCCAGTGCTTCGATCGTCGCGAGTCCGAAGCCTTCGTAGTCCGACGGCACGATCACCGCGTCGGCGGCGTTGATGTAGAGCGGCACCGTTTCAGGCGCGACGCCGCCGAGCGTCAGCAGTTGGGCGTCGGGGAAGGCGGCGAGTGTGATTTCGGCACGGTCGTATCGCTTCTCGGTGCGTTGGGGATCGGCTGGAAACAGCACGAAGCTGCCCTCGGGGTCGATCTTCAACTCGTGCCGGCAGGCGGTGCGGTCGAGCGGCCGCGCGCGCTCCAGGTTGACGCCGGTCGGCAGCACTGCAAGCGGGCGTTTGAGCTTCTTGACGCCCTTCAGCTCTTCGCCGAGCGAGGTCGAGACGACGGCTGCCTGGTCGATGCGCTTGGCGAGCCTGCGCGACCACTTGCCGACCTTCTCGTCGCGCAGGTCTGTCCCGTGGTAGGTGACCACAAGCGGACTCGCCTTCGCACGACGGGCGACCCAGCCGGTCAAGCCGTAGTGTGCGTGGACGACGTCGTATTCGCGCGTCTTCAGGTGGCGCTTGAGCTTGCCGATCGCCCGCCAGTAGGCGCGTTTGCCGCCGCCCTCGAAGGCGAACAGCTCGGCCTCGACGCCGTCGATCCGGCACAGCGCTTCGAGCTGGTCGCGCACGAATACGCCGAACTCGGGCCGCTCGCGTGAGGGGTACATGTTCGTGACGATCAGGACGCGCATCCGCTGGCCGCAACGCTATCGCCGTCGTCGCTGGACTTGGGCGTCTCAGAGTTTTTACCGGGCCGTCGCCAACTTGTCGCGATCGCGTCTTGATCCGTTACGGGTCCGGCGTCAGGATCGCTGTGCAGGGTTGGCAAACATCAGCAAGGAGGACTTGATGCAGGAAATTTCACTGCGGCTCGGCGCCGCGGCGGTGGCGCTGGCCGATCGAGCGGCGGGCGAACGCGGACAGGCGACGGTCGAGTACGTCGGTCTGGTCGTCGTGATCGGCACCGGGATCGGGATGATCGTCGCGGGACTCGATGGCCTTGGATTCGCGACCAAGATCGGCGGCAAGCTGATCAGCGGGATTTCGGGGGCGCTCGGCAAACTTATGCCGTAGCCGTGCCGGACCCGCGGCCGCGCCCCGGATTCTCATGGATGGGGAGCAGTTGGGCGCGGTGGTCGCGAGGAGCCGTGCGGGCGCACGCACGAGGGGTGCGTGCGCCCGTGCGCACAGCGTTGCCGTTACGCAACTCCGTTGTGCAATTTCAGGCAGGACTCAACGGCGATCCCTAAGATTCGCGCGATGCCAAGAACAAGAAGAAAATTCAATGAGACGCGCAGCGTCGCGATCGAACCGGGATTCGTCCGCACAGCCGACGGTTCGGCGCTGATCTCGATCGGTGAGACGCGCGTGATCTGCACGGCCTCGGTCACGACCGACGTGCCGCGCTGGATGGCCGACAGCGGCCGCGGCTGGGTGACGGCCGAATACGGAATGCTGCCGGCGTCGACCGGCCAGCGAAAGAAGCGCGACAAGGGCAAGCAGGACGGCCGCTCGGTCGAGATCCAGCGCCTGATCGGCCGCAGCCTGCGCTGCGCGATCGACCTCGAGCTGCTCGGTGAGCGCTCGGTATACGTCGACTGCGATGTGCTGCAGGCAGACGGCGGCACGCGCTGCGCGGCGATCACCGGCGGTTACGTAGCGTTGCATCTGGCACTGGCCAAGCTCGTCGATGCGGGCGACCTGGAGCGCTTGCCGCTGACGACTTCGGTCGCGGCGGTCTCGGCCGGCATCGTCGCCGGCGAGCCGCTGCTGGATCTCGAGTACACCGAGGACTCGCAGGCCGACGTGGACGCCAACGTCGTGATGACCGGCGACGACGGTCTCGTCGAGGTTCAGGCGACGGCCGAACGCACGCCGCTCTCAAAAGCTTCGCTCGACGAGCTGCTCGCGCTCGCAGGTAAGGGCATCGCCGAGTTGCGCGAGGCGCAGGCAGCGGCGGTCGGCGGCACGCTGCCCGGCTGAGGTCGGCGATGACGCAGTTGGTGCTCTCCACGCGCAACGACCACAAGCTGCGCGAGTTCGCCGGGCTGTTGCCCGGCTACGAGGTGCTTGAGCTGCCCAACGACGTGGAACTGCCGCCGGAGACCGGCACGACGTTCGCCGAGAACTCTTTGACGAAGGCGCGCAGCGCAGCGGCGGCAACCGGCATCCCCTCGGTCGCCGACGACTCGGGGATCAGCGCTTTGGCGCTCGACGGCGCGCCGGGGGTCTATTCGGCGCGTTACGCGGGTGAGGACGCGACCGACGAAGCGAACCTCGACAAGCTGATCAGCGAAGTCGGCGCGACGGGCGACCCCCGCGTCGAGTACGTATGCGTGATCTCCTACGTCGATCCGGACGGCACCGAACGCACATTCGAAGGTCGCTGCGCCGGCAAGTTGATCGCCGAAAAGCGCGGCGAGGGCGGTTTCGGATATGACCCATCGGTGATTCCCGACGAATACGACGACGGCCGCACGATGGCCGAGCTGACGCAGGCCGAGAAGGACGCGATCAGCCATCGCGGCCGCGCGGCGCGCGATCTGCTGGCGTGGCTGGACGAGCGATGACGAGCAACGTCATAGTCCGGCGCAAGACCAGCGCGGCGCTGCTGTCGATCGTCTCGAACACGGTCTTGATCCTGATGAAGGTCGTCGCCGGCGCGCTGACCGGATCGATCGCGATCGTCACCGAGGCGATCCACTCGGCGATCGACCTGATGGCATCGATCATCGCCTACGCATCGGTGCGCAAGTCGGACCAGCCGCCGGACCGCGACCATCCGTACGGCCACAACAAGATCGAGAACCTCGCAGCGGTGATCGAGGGGATCCTGATCCTCGTCGGCGCGGCGATCATCCTCTTCGAGGCCACGCGGCGGCTGATCAACGGCTCGACGATCGAGTATCTCTGGGTCGGCATCGGCGTGATGGCGATCTCGATGTTCGCGAACATCGCTGTCTCGACGCTGTTGCACGCGCGGGCGCGCGAGACCGGGTCCGAGGCACTGGCCGCCGACGCGGCGCACCTGCGCGCAGACGCGGCAACCTCGTTCGGCGTGCTGATCGGACTTGTACTGGTCAAGGCGACCGGCTGGAATCAGCTCGACTCGATCGTCGCGATGATCGTCGCGACGGCGATCGTCTACACCGGTGTGCGGATCCTCGCGCGCTCGTCGCGCGTGCTCGTCGACGAGACGATCCCGGAGGACGAGCTCAAGCGCGTGCGCGACGCGGTGCTCGCCTACGACACCGGTGAGCTACTCAGCTTCCACAAGCTGCGCTCGCGCGGCAGCGAAGGTGGGCCGCGCTACATCGACCTGCACGTCCAGTTCGCCGACGGCACCTCGCTCGAGCGCGCGCATGAGATCGCGCATGAGCTGCAGCGCGACATCAGTGATGCGGTCGGCGGCGCCGACGTGCTGATCCACATGGAGCCGGCCACCAGCTCGCGGCCGAGCGACCAGTCACCCAATCAGTAAGCGGCTACTCCGCGGGCTGAAACGGGACCAAGTTGACGGCGGCCGCGAAGGCAACGGCCAGGAATACGCCGCCGTAGCCCTGGTAGCCGGAGACGAACAAGATGATGCTCGTGATCGCGAAGAGGGCGGTCGTGAGCGACCAGGCAATGCGGTTGACGACCATGCATATAGTGTGACCGCTCGCGCGGCAGACCCGCTTTTTCGGCCCGCGAGCCGCCCCGGAAATGAGTGAGCCACTGATCCAACCCGACGCTGCCGAGCGCCTTCTGGCGCGCACACTGGCGCGCGGTGGCGACTTCGCCGAGCTCTACTCCGAGCGTCGCCACGGACTTGCGGTGTCGCTCGACGACGGCCGCGTCGAAGGCGCGTCCGACGGCGCCGAGCAGGGCGTCGGGATCCGCTTGGTGGTCGGCGACGCAACTTACTTCGGCCACGTCGACTCGCTTGAGGAATCGGCGATCGCCGAGGTCGCCGACTCGATCGCGCAGGCTTCGAGCACCGCCGCGGTGCAGCCGCAGACGCTGGTCGCGGCAGCACAGGTCAATTCGCAGCGCGTCGAGCGCGCACCCGAAGAGGTCGAGCTTGCCGCGAAGGTGGAGCTGCTGCGTGCCTGCGACGAAACGGCGCGGGCAACCGGCGGCGAGATCACGCAGGTCACCGTCGGCTACGGCGAGAACCGCCGCACGGTCACGATCTACAACTCTGACGGTCTGGCGACCGGCGACGACCGCATCCGCGTGCGGTTGTCGGTGCAGGCGATCGCGGCGCGCGATGGCCGCATCGAAAACGGCACCGAGACACGCGGCGGCCACGTCGGCTTCGAGTTGATCGCCGACAGACCTGAGCGTGTTGCCGAGTCGGCGGCGCGCAAGGCGCTGGCGGCGCTCGACGCCGTCCCGGCCCCGGCCGGAAAGATGCCGGTGGTCGTCGGCAACGGCTTCGGCGGCGTCCTGCTGCACGAGGCGGTCGGCCATGGCCTTGAAGCTGACGCGATCCAGAAGGGCGCGAGCGTCTATGCCGGGCGGATCGGCGAACAGCTGGCGCCGGCGTTCGTGAACGCTTACGACGACGGCCGCAAGCCTGGCGAGTGGGGCACCGACGGGATCGACGACGAAGGTATGCCGACCCAGCAGGTGCCGATCCTCGAAGACGGCGTGCTCACATCTTTTCTGTACGACCGCCGCAGCGCGCAGCGCGACGGCGTCGTCTCGACCGGCAACGGACGGCGCGAGTCGTTCCGCCACCTGCCGGTGCCGCGTATGACCAACACCTACTTCGCGCCCGGCGAGTCGCAGGTCAACGACCTGATCGAAGCCGTTGACAACGGCCTCTACGCGGTGTCGTTCGGCGGCGGTCAGGTTGAGCCGGCGACCGGCGACTTCGTGTTCGGCGTCTCCGAGGGCTATCTGATCGAGAACGGCCGCGTGACCAAGCCCGTGACCGGCGCGACGCTGACCGGCAACGGCATCGCCGCGCTGCAGCAGATCGAGGCGATCGCCGGTGACCTCAAGCTCGCGACCGGCTACTGCGGCAAGGCCGGCCAACGCGTTCCGGCCGGCGTGGGGCAGCCGCACGTGCTGCTGCGCGAGATCACCGTCGGCGGTACGGCCACGTGAGCGAGAACTTGGAAGCTGCCGCCGCTCGCGCTGTCGAGTTGGCGCTCGCGGCCGGAGCCGAGAGCGCCGAGGCCTACGCGCAGGACGAGCGCGACGTTGAGATCCGCGTCTACGACCGTGCGGTCGAGAGTCTGACTGAGGCCGGCAGTCACGGCATCGGCGTTCGCGCCTTCGCGGCCGAGGGCCGCAGCGGCTACGCGTTTGGCACCGCGTTCGGCGACGCTGAGCTGGAGACGCTCGCCAAGCGGGCCGTCGAGATCGCGCAGATCTCCGACCCCGACGAATTCGCCGGCCTGCCGCGGGACTGCGGCGCGGCCGCGACCGGCGATCTGGTCTCATCCGGCTTCGCAGGCTGGGACACCGAGCGCAAGGTCGAGCTGGCGATCGCGGTGGACGACGCGGCGCGCACCGCCGACGACCGCGTCAGTCAGGTAGAGCAGACGATCTACGCCGACTCGCACGCGCGCATTGCGCTGGCCAACAGCAACGGCTTCAGCGCTGGTTACGAGGCGACCGGCGCCTACGCGTACAGCTCGGCCTTCGCCGGTGAGGGCGACGACTTGATGACGGGCCTCGGCCTGGGGATCGGCCGCGGGCCGGACGAGATCGACGCCGCCGCGATCGGCCGCGAGGCGGCGGAACGCGCGGCGATGCTGGTCGGCGCAAAGGCCACGGCCAGCCGCAAGGCGCCGGTCGTGCTCGACGCATTCACGACCGCGAGCTTCATGGGCATCGTCGCCGGCGCGCTCTCGGGCGAGGCTGTGCTGCGTGGGCGCTCACCGTTCGTCGACCGCGAGGGCGCCGAGGTCGCGGCTTCGCTGCTGACGATCACCGATGACGGCCTGATCGACGGCGGGCCGTCGAGCGCGCCGTTCGACGGCGAGGGCGTCGCCCAGTCGCGTACGCCGCTGATCGAGGGCGGCGCGGTACGCAGCTTTCTCTACGACGCGCGCAGCGCGCGCGAAGCCGGCAAGGCCAGCACCGGCAACGGCCGTCGCGGTTCTTACCGCGGCGCGCCCGGACCCGGCGCGACCAACATCGTCGTCGACGCCGGCGAGGCGACGCTCGAAGAGCTCTTCGCCCAGGCGGGCGACGGCCTCTACGTCACGCAGGTCGTCGGTCTGCACTCGGGCGTCAACCCGGTGTCCGGCCAGTTTTCGGTCGGCGCCTCGGGGATCGAGATCAAGGACGGCAAGCTCGCCGGCCCGGTACGCGAAGCGACGATCGCCAGCGACCTGATCGCGATGCTCGGAGCGGTCCAGGCGGTCGGCTCGGAGCGGCGTTGGATTCCGTTCGGCGGATCGGTATTCACGGCCTCAGTGTTGATCGGGGAAATGACAATCGCGGGCTGATTCCAAAGCCATTTTCGCCGCGAATCGCTCTAAATAGCACGAAAATCGGCCGTAATTGCGCTCAAACCCGCATGAACACGGCCCATCCGTCCTGGATAAGCGTTAGCTTGGCCGACGAATCAACCCTCATCCCTCAACGAGGAGGAACTGTGACCAAGCAGGAATTCATTAACCAGGTAAAGGAACGTGCCGAGCTCAGCGGAACAGACGCTGGCAAGGCCGTTGACGCAGTGCTCGACACGATCTCCGACACGCTCAAGCGTGGCGGCGAAGTCGCCTTCACCGGTTTCGGAAAGTTCAGCGTTTCTGACCGCAGTGCGCGTCAGGGCGTCAACCCGCAGACCGGCGAGCGCATCCAGATCGCCGCTAGCAAGGTGCCGCGGTTTTCGCCCGGCGCGAAGCTCAAGGCGACCGTCAAGGGCGGCTGATCGAAGCAACGCTTCAACCCTTTGGCGACCGACTCGCAGCGCTCGTTGAGGAACGAGAGAGTCAGCTCGTTCTCGGCCTCGATCCCGACCCGGCGAAGCTCTGGCCTACAGAGCAGGAGCCCAGCGCGATCGAGGCCGTGGACGACGGCCCTCACTTCGGCGGCGATGTCGGCTCGAATGGCGCACAGACGGGGAACGATCCGTCTACCCGCGCGGCGAGCGCGATCGCAGCTCACTGCCGATCAGTGATCGGCGCCGTCGGCCAGGAATGCGCCGGCGTCAAGCTGCAACTCGCATGTTTTGAACGGCTCGGCGCGCCCGGATGGTGGGCGCTGTCCGAGACCGTCTCTGCCGCCCAGGCGGCCGGCCTGATCGTGATTGCCGACGGCAAGCGCGGCGATGTGCCGGTCACCGCGGCGGCCTACGCCCAGGCGCTGTTCGGCTCGACGCCGACGCCGTGGGGCGAAGTTTCCGGCCTCGGCGCCGACGTCGCGACCGTCAATCCACTGCTCGGCGGCGACTCGATCGAGCCGCTGCTCAAGGCGGCGAGTGCCACCGGAGCAGGTGTCTTCGCGCTCGTTCGCACGTCAAACCCCGGCGCGGCCGACATCGAAGACCTGCCGGTCGGCGAACGAACCGTCACGGACGAACTTGCGGCGCTGGTCGACCGGCTCGGCGCGCAGTACGTCGGCGAGTCGGGGCTTTCCTCGCTCGGTGCGGTCGTCGGCGCGACGGCGCCCGAACACATCGAACGGCTGCGGGCAGCGATGCCGCGCGCGGTCTTCCTGATTCCCGGTGTCGGTGCGCAGGGTGGCAAGGTCGAGGATCTCGCCGGTGCGTTCGCGGCAGGTCGTGCGTCGGCGCTCGTAACGGTGTCGCGCGCGCTCGTCAACGCGCACTCAGAGACCGGCGGCGACCCCGCCGAGAGCGCGCAGGCGGCGGCGCGCGAGCTGCGCGAAAGCATCTGGGCCGTCTCCGGCTGAGTCGGAAATAGGCCGACCGGAGCTCTGGTCACTCTTCCATCAGGAGGAAGCTGATGGAACCGACGGCTCTAGGTGAATACCGCTACGTGACCGACCCTGCGGCTGCTGCAGTCGCACTCGAGTGGATGCTCGAGGACGCTGGTGGTTCACGCTTTCTCAACGGCACGCCGATCGGCATCGACTTCGAAACGACGTCGCTGGCACCGGCCGACGGCCGGATCCGTCTGGTCCAGGTGGCCGCAGGCGCACGCAGCGTCGTGCTCGACGCCTTCGCCTTCACACCCTGGCCGGTGCTGCTCGATGCAGTCGCCGGCATCCAGCCGCTGTGGATCGCGCACAACGCCGAATTCGAGCAGAGCTGGCTGGCGCACCACGCCGGCTTCACGCTGCTGCCGATGTTCGACACGCGCTGGGTTTTCGTGCGCGAGCGCGCGCAGCGCACCGGCGAGCTGATTCCGCAGGAAAGCTCGCTGGCGCTGGTCAGCGAGGTCGTGCTCGATCTTCCACTTTCGAAAGAGCAGCGACTCAGCGACTGGTCTGTGCAACCGCTCTCACGTGCGCAGCTCGACTACGCGGCGCTCGATGCCCTGGTTTTAATCCGGCTGCGCGAAACACTTGAGCGCCGCGCCGCCGAAGAGGGCTGGACCGCCCAGATCGCCGCGGCCCAGCGCCGCGCCGACAACGAGGCGCGCAGGCTCGGCACGCCCTGGTCGCCGCCGACCCGCGGTGGTTTTCTGCCGCTGACCGGCACTGACGCGTCGGTGTAACTGGCGTTGCACGGTTCACCGCCTGGCAACAGCACGCCGTTATGATCGCCAGAGATGATGGTTGACCCTGCAAATCGCGAAGAAACGGACGCGCCCTCGGCGCGTTCCGCTCGCGTGCGCACGGTCGGCGAATCTTCCACCCGCCGTGGCGGCGAAGGCCGCGACAGCGGCGGTCGCTCGAGCCGTGGCTCACGCGGTGGGTCGCGACGCGGCCGCCGCCCGGAACCGGTCAGCGGCCGGCCCGGCGCAGGCCGTTCAGGCGGCTCCGCGCGCTTCGTTGCGCCGATCGCGCTGGCGATCTTTGTGATCGCGTGCTTCTCTGTTCTCAGCTCTTCCGGCGACGACACGAAGGCGCCGACGAAGAGCGAAAAGAGCTCGTCGAGCAGCTCGACCGACAAGAACACGAGCGGCTCCGGCAGCGGTTCGGTGACCGTCACCACGAAGAAGACCTACACCGTCAAGGCGGGCGACAGCTTCGCCGCCATTGCGGAGAAGCTGAACGTCAACGTGGATACGCTCCAGCAGCTCAATCCAGATGTCGATCCACGAGCACTCCAGCCGGGCGAGAAGCTAAAACTCAGGTAACGATGCGCAAGACGGTGCCGCTGCAGCGTTTGTCTCGCGCGGCGCCGATCAAGCATCCGGCGTTCGCGGCGTTGGCGTGCGCCGTTTTTCTCGCTTTGGCTCTGGTCACCGCGGCCTTCGCCGCCGAGACGATCACGCGCACGATCGTCGACGAGACGGCGCAGGTGCGAACGCAGAAGATGCCGACCGGGCTTTCCGCGAAGACCGCCACGGTGATCGACGCCGAAAGCGGCCGCGCGCTGTTCTCGCTGCGGCCGGACAGGCGCCGGCTGATCGCCAGCACGACGAAGATCATGACCGCGCTGGTCGCGATCTCGCGCACGAAACCGGAAGAAAAGCTGACGGCTACGGCGTACCGCGCCGGTGTCGGCGAGTCGGTACTGGGCCTCAAGGCCGGGGAGCAGATGTCGGCGCAGGACCTGCTCCGCGCGCTGCTGTTGCAGAGCGCCAACGATGCGGCCGACACCTTCGCCGCGCGCACGGCCAGTTCGCGCGGCGCGTTCGTCTCGGCGATGAATCGCCGGGCGCGGGCGCTCGGGCTGAGCGACACGCACTACGGCAACCCCGTCGGCCTCGACGTGCCGAAGACCTACTCGACGGCCCACGACCTCGCCAAGCTGACGCGTGCCGCCCTGCTCGTGCCGCGCTTCCGCGACACCGTCGGCAAGTCGCACGCAACGCTGCGCACCGGCTCAAAGGTGCGCAAGATCGCCAACCGCAACGAGCTGGTCGGTGAGTACTCCTGGGTGGACGGCGTGAAGACCGGACACACGCTCGCCGCCGGCTACCTGCTGGTCGGCGCCGGGCACAAGGGCGACGCGCGCGTCGTCTCGGTCGTGACCGGTGAGCCGAGCGTCGCCGCACGCAACAACGACACGCTGAAGCTGCTGCGCTTCGGCCGCGGCTTCTTCGAGACCAAGACGCCGGTCAACTCGCACCACGCGCTGACCGAGCTGCCCGTCGCGCTGCAGGACAAGACCGCGCGTGTCTACCCGACGAAGACCGTCGGCCTCGCCGTGACCGATGGTCAGAAGTACACCGTCACGCTGTCTGCCCCGAAGGAGCTGGAAGGTCCGATCGCCGCAGGTGCGAAGGTCGGCACCGCAACGGTCACGCGGGCGGGAAAGACGATCGCAACCGTGCCTGTCGTCGTCCGCCAGGCGATCGCCGCGCCGCCGATCACCGCCGTGATGCTGCATGAACTAGAACGTTTGTTGCCACTGGTCGCGCTGTTGCTGATCGGCTTTATGATTGGAGTTGTCGTGTGGCGGCGCCGACAAATCAGGGTGGATGCGTCGCAGGCAAGCGGCGCGACTATTTGACGCGATGATCATCACGGTCACACTCAACGCGGCGATCGACAACACACTCGCCGTGCCGCATTTCCGGCTGGGAGCGCGCCACCGCGCGGTCGAGAAGCACGCCGCTGCCGGCGGCAAGGGCATCAACGTCGCCCGCGCGCTGAAGTGCCTCGGCCAGCCCGTGATCGCAACTGGATTCGCCGGCGGCGTCACCGGCACGCGCATCATCGAGTACCTGACCGGCGAGTCGGTGCTCAACGACTTCGTGCGGATCGGCGAAGAGTCACGTACCTCGACTGTGCTGATCGACCCGACGACCGGCGAGCAGACCGAGATCAACGAGCACGGACCGGTCGTCACCGAGGCCGAGCTCGAGCTGTTCCGCGAGAAGCTGCTTTACCTGGCGCCGGGCGCCGACATCTGCGTGATCGCCGGGTCGATGCCGCGCGGCATTCCGCATGAGTTCTACGGCGAGCTGGTCGGCGACCTGCGCAAGGCCGGAGTCGCGACGATCGTCGACGCCGAAGGCGACGTGATGAACCACGCGCTACGCGCCGAGCCTGACGCCGTCGCACCAAACGTGATCGAGACCGAAGGCCTGGTCGGCCGTGAGTTCGTCGACGATGAGGATCTCGCCGCCGCGCCCGCCGAGCTGCGCGGCATCGGCGCGCGCGATGCGATCGTCACCACTTCGGACGGCTGTTGGGCGGTCGTCGACTCCGACCCGGACGTCACTCTGCATGTGCAGGCGCCAGAGCTCGACGCCGTCACGACCGTCGGCTCCGGCGACGCGCTCGTCGCCGGCCTGGTCAGCGCGCGCTACATCGGCCTCGGCGACGAAGAGGCCCTGCGCTACGCCGTCGCCTGCGGCGCGGAGTCGACCCAGCACTTCGGCGCCGGCACGCTCGACCGCGGCGCAGTCGACCAGATCGTTGACCAGGTCTCGGTCACGTCGATCGACCGGCCGGTCGTCAGCTAGCTCGCCCCGCGAGACGTTTTGCGCTGAATTTCTAGTCGCTTTGCAGGGGGAATCCCAGAGCCTGTGGAGCGCAAAAAAGCGGTACGAATTGAGCCGTCTGAAGCGCTGGTAACTTAGACGTATAAGGCTTTACAAAGGCCTTCTGCACATCCCCATCGCTAGCTTGAGGTTCTTTCATGGAAGTAGAGATCGGCCGCGGTAAAAAGGGTCGTCGCGCTTACGGCTTCGACGACATCGCAATCGTCCCATCCCGTCGGACACGGGACCCCGACGACGTGGATATCTCGTGGACTCTTGGTCCGTACCGCTTTGAGCTGCCGCTGCTCGGTTCGGCGATGGACGGCGTGATCTCGCCGCAGACCGCTGGCATCATCGGCAAGCTCGGTGGTCTCGGCGTGCTCAACCTCGAGGGCATCTTCACACGCTACGAGAACGCCGACGAGAAGCTCGACGTGATCGCGACGCTGCCGCCTGAAGAGGCGACGGCCGAGATGCAGAAGATCTACGAAGAGCCGGTCAAGGCGGAGCTGATCGCCAAGCGGATCAAGGAGATCAAGGACCAGGGCGTGGTCACCGCCGCGTCGCTGACGCCGCAGAAGGTCACCGAGTACTACGAGGTGGCGCTCGAGGCCGGCCTCGACATCCTCGTGATTCAGGGCACCGTGATCAGCGCTGAACATGTCTCGACCACCGTCGAGCCACTCAACTTGAAGCAGTTCATCCAGGAAGTGCCGATTCCGTGTGTGCTCGGCGGCTGCGCCAGCTACTCGACAGCGCTGCACCTGATGCGCACCGGCTGTGTCGGCGTGCTCGTGGGTGTCGGCCCGGGGGCCGCGTGTACGACGCGTGGCGTGCTCGGTGTCGGCGTGCCGCAGGCGACCGCGATCGCGGACGTGCAGGCGGCGCGCAGCCAGCACATGCTCGAGACCGGTGAATACGTCAACGTGATCGCCGACGGCGGCATGCGCAATGGCGGTGACGTGTCGAAGGCCGTCGCGTGCGGCGCCGACGCCGTGATGATCGGCTCGCCGCTCGCCCGTGCCTACGAGGCGCCCGGCCGCGGCTTCCACTGGGGTATGGCGACCTTCCACCCGACGCTGCCGCGAGGCGCCCGTGTGCGCACCGAGCAGAACGGCTCGCTGGAGGAGATCCTGCTTGGCCCGGCCAACGAGAACGACGGCACGTTCAACCTGATGGGCGGCCTCCGCACTTCGATGGCGACCACCGGATACGCGGACATTCCCGAGTTCCACCGCGCCGAGGTGATGGTCGCCCCGTCGCTACAGACCGAGGGCAAGCAGCTTCAGCGCGCGCAGTCGGTCGGCATGGGTTCGAACGGACGCGCTCGCATCGCCGTCGGCGTGGACCAGTCCTAGGGCGGCGAGTGAGTAACGCAGCGGATGTTCCCGTAGGCGATGCAGCTGTAGAGCTGGGTGTCGCCGGGGGTGCCGCAGCCGACTCCGCGCTTACGGCGCAGGAAGTGCTCGTGCTCGACTTCGGCGGGCAGTACAGCCAGCTGATCGCCCGCCGCGTGCGCGAGTGCGGCGTGTACTCGGAGCTGTTGCCTTCGAACACGCCGATCGAGACGCTGAAAGAGCGCAAGCCGAACGGCATCATCCTCTCCGGCGGTCCGGCATCGGTCTACGCCGACGACGCGCCTGAGCTGCGCCCCGAGCTGCTGGAACTCGGCATCCCGGTGCTCGGCATCTGTTACGGAATGCAGGCGATGGCGCTGCAGCTCGGCGGCAAGGTCGAGCAGGCGCCGATCGGCGAGTTCGGCCGCAGCAACCTGCACGTACGCGAGCACGGCAAGCTTTTGCGCGACCTGCCCGACGAGCAGCAGTGCTGGATGAGCCACCGCGACACGGTCTACGAGCCGCCGCCGGGCTTCACGGCGCTGGCGTCGAGCGACGAATCCCCGGTCGCCGCGTTCGAGGCGCCCGAGAAGGGCCTTTACGGCATCCAGTTTCACCCCGAGGTAGTGCATACGCCGTACGGCACCGATGTTTTGAAGCGCTTCCTCTACGACGTCTGCGAGGCCGACGGCCTCTGGAGCGCCGCGTCTGTGATCGATGAGCAGATCGCGAAGATCCGCGCCCAGGTGGGCGACGGCAAGGTGATCTGCGGGCTCTCCGGCGGCGTCGACAGCTCAGTGGCCGCGCTGCTCGTGCACAAGGCGATCGGCGACCAGCTGACATGCGTCTTCGTAGACCACGGGATGATGCGCAAGAACGAGGCGGAGCAGGTCGTGGCCGTGTTCCGCGACAACTTCCAGGTGCCGTTGATCCACGTCGACGCGGAGGAGATCTTCCTCGACCGCCTCGCCGGCGTTTCCGATCCCGAAGCGAAGCGCAAGACGATCGGCGACCAGTTCATCCGCACTTTCGAGGCCGAGGCAAGCCAGCTCGATGCCAAGTTCCTCGTGCAGGGCACGCTGTACTCCGACGTGATCGAGTCCGGCGCGGGCCATGGCGCGGCGATGATCAAGTCGCACCACAACGTCGGCGGTCTGCCGGAGGACATGGACTTCGAACTCGTCGAACCGCTGCGCTGGCTGTTCAAGGACGAGGTGCGCGCAGTCGGGGCAGAGCTTGGAATGGACGAGAAGCTCGTCTGGCGCCAGCCGTTCCCCGGTCCGGGGCTGGCGATTCGCATCGTCGGCGGCGAGGTCAACCGCGAGCGGCTCGAGATCGTGCGCGAGGCCGACGCGATTCTGCAGGACGAGATCCGCAAGGCCGGCCTGTACCGCGAGCTGTGGCAGTCGTTCTGTGTTTTGCCGGTCGTCAAGTCGGTCGGCGTTCAAGGCGACGAGCGCTCGTACGCCTATCCGATCGTGATCCGCGCGGTCACAAGCGACGACGCGATGACGGCCGACTGGGCGCGCCTGCCTTACGACCTGCTTGAGACGGTGTCGAAGCGGCTGATCAACGAGATCCGTGGCGTCAACCGCGTCACGCTCGACATCTCCTCGAAGCCGCCGGCGACGATCGAGTGGGAGTAGGCCGATCGGCGTTCTCGGCCTGTTCAGCGCTCCGCGCGGCGAGGCCCCGGCCGATGCGGACTATCTGACCTTCGACGCTGAGTACTCGGCCTTCGGCTACCGCCTGCGCCGCTCGGCGCGGGCGAAGAACATCCGCATCACGGTCGGCCACGAGGGCGTCGTGGTCACGCTGCCTGAGCGCGTCGCCGAGCGTCACGCCCACGCCTTCGTGCGTGAGCGGGCGCAGTGGATCGAGCGCTCGCTCGCAAACCTGCAGGACGAGGCCGACGCCGTCGCCGCTCGCACGCTCGCCGACGGGACGACGGTGCCGTATCTCGGCGAAGAGCTGACCCTTCGGGTGCTGCGCGGGCCCTCGGGGCGCGTGCACCGCGCCGCCGGCAGCGGCGAGCTACGCCTCCATGTGCCGAGCGGCACGCGCGACGAGGTCGCGGCGGCGCTCGAGCGCTGGTACCGCAAGCGGGCGCGCGAGGAGATGACGCGGCGGCTCGACGCCGCGGTTGGGCGCAACGGCACGCACTACGAAAAGATCGCGATCCGCGACCAGCGCACACGCTGGGGCAGCTGCTCGAGCAGTGGCACGATCAGCCTCAACTGGCGGCTGATGCTGGCGCCCGAGGCGGTGCTGGACTACGTGATCGAGCACGAGGCGGCGCACATCGAAGTGCGCGACCACTCGGCGCGATTCTGGGCTTTGATGGAAGCGCGAGTAGATGACTGGCGCGACTCGCGTGACTGGCTGCGCCGCCACGGCGGTGCGCTCAGATTGGTTTAAGGCCCGGCCTCGCGCAACCGGCGCTTCGCGAGATCGACCCACTCGCCGGTGTGTTCGCCGTAGGCGTCGATCGCGCGCTGAACGTCGTACTCCACTCGCCGCAGGTCAAACGAGCCGTCCTCGCCGAGCAGCGCGAAGGCCGCCCGCTGGTCGCCGTCAAAGGGCATTCCGATACTGCCGGGGTTGACCACCTGGATCACGCCGACCTCACGGATGAACTGCACGTGAGTGTGGCCGCAGACGATCGTGTTCGCCTCGTAGGTGTTCGCGGCCGCGTCCCCGTCGCCGGGCGCCGCCCGGTCGGTGAAGCCGATCATGTCGGAGCCGGGAGAGGCGTGGCAGAAGACGGTCATCGCCGCTCCCGGGTGCGGCACTTCCGCAAGCTCCTGCGGCAGCGCGGCCAACTCGTGCACGCTCGGCATGCCGATCGCGTGCCCCACGAATAGCGCGGCGTCGCGGATCGCCGGCATCGGTATGTCGCCGGCGGCCGGGTCGGCAACCCAGCGCTCGGTGTTGCCGCGCAGCCAGATCGTGCCCGGCGGCAGTTGGTTGAGGCGCTCGATCACGCCCTCGGGTTCGGCGCCCATCAGGCCGTAGTCGCCGCCCAACAGATAGCCGGTTGCACCGGCCGCCGCGGCCTCTTCCAGTACCGCGTCCAGCGCTGTCAGGTTGCCGTGGATGTCGTAGAGCAGCGCGAGCATCGCCCGCAGCATACGGCTATGGCATCCCGGTAGGATCCCTCGCATGACGATCGACGAGTCTCCGAACGGCGTCGCGACCGGCGCCGCCGACCCGTCTCCGACCGACCTTGAGGTCGTCGGCGCCGAGTACATGCTGCGTCTGGCTACTCAAGATGACGCGCAGGAGCTCTTCGAGCTGGGCAGCGACCCGGCCGTGACGCGCTTCTTTTCGTGGGGTCCGTACACCTCGGCCGACCAGCCGCTCGACTACATCGAGTCGCTGAGGGCCAAGCGCGACAGCGGCCAGCTGCTCGAGTTCGTGATCGTTGAGCGAGAGGCCGAAAAGATCGTTGGTGTCACCGGGCTGACCGAGTTCTCCAAGCGAGACCGGCGTGCCGTCGTCGGCTCCTGGCTGGGTCACAAGTACTGGGGGCGGGGCGTCAACTATGCGTCGAAGTCTCTGGTTCTCGGCCTCGGCTTCAAGCATCTGGGGCTCGACCGCATCAGCTCCTACAGCCACGTGCGCAACGGCCGCTCGCGTTCGGCGCTCGAGCGCATCGGCTTCATCAACGAGGGCACGCTGCACGGATGGCACTACCACCGCGGCGAGCCGCAGGACGTGAACATCCACTGCTTGTTGCGCGATCTCTACGAACGCTCACCGATGAGCAGCGACGAGCTGGCCGTCAGCGGCGGCGTTCCGCCGGCTTTTCTGCCGGCCGCCACCGCTCCGTGAATTAGCCTCTGGTCCGTGAGCGAGGAAGACCGGACCGACGAAGGCAGTATCGAGGCACCGCCGCCGCAGCCGGTCGAGCCGCTGACGCCGAAGGACGCGATCGCCGGCATCGACATCCACGCGCCGACACGCGGCAATCGCAAGCTCGAGAAGCTGCTCGCCGCTGCCAACGCCGACCCGCAGCTGAAGGCCTGGTGGCACGTCGCCGCGGTCAACGCGACGCGGCGGCTCGGCATGTCCGACCACTCGTGGGTGCACGTACAGGTGGTCGTGAACATCGCTCTGCGGCTGCTGCGCCTGCTCGAAAAGAAGGGCGTGCAGCCGGCGATGGTCACGGACTTCGGCATGTCCGACCGCGACGCCGAGGTGGTTGTGGCGGCCGGGGCGATGCTGCACTGCGTCGGCATGAGCATCCACCGCACCGACCACGAGAGCTACAGCCTTTTTCTGACCGCCGACAAGCTCGGCGACCTGCTCGACGGAATCTACGACGAGCCCGACCGCTCGGTCGTGGTGGCCGAGACGATGCACGCGATCATCGGCCACCGCAGCAGCGGCCGGCCGCTGACGGTCGAGGCCGGAGTGGTGCGCGTCGCCGACGCGCTCGACATGGCGAAGGGCCGCTCGCGCGTGCCGTTCGAGGCCGGCCAGACGAACATCCATGCGCTCTCGGCCGCCGCGATCAACGAGGTGAAGATCGTGCCCGGCGAGCAGAAGGCCGTGCGTATCGACATCGACATGAACAACTCTTCGGGGATCTTCCAGGTCGACGAGCTACTGGCCCAGAAGCTGCGTGGCTCCGGTATCGAGCAGTACGTCGAGGTGTCCGCCCGGATCGAGGGCGAGCACGAGCAGCGACTACTGACAGACATCTCCTTCTGACCGCATCGTGGACTCGCACACGCTCGAACTGATCGGCTTCGCGCTGCTCTGCTTCGTCGTCGCGCTGGCGGGCGGCGTCGCCGGACTGGTGCTCGGCAACCTGCGCCTGCCGGTCGCCGTGTCCGTGGCGGACACCGTTGCGGCCGGTGGCGGGGCGAACGTGGCGATCAGCGGCGTCGCGGCCGCCACGGCCGCGGTCAAACACATCCGCGACGGGCGTATCAACTGGCGGATGTTCGCCTGGCTGGCGCCGCCGTCGCTGGTCGGCGGCTTCGTCGGTGGGGTGGTCGCCAACCAGCTGCCCTCGTCGCTGCTGCTCGGGGTGATCGCGGTCGTGCTGTTCTACGGCTCGTACGAGCTGTTCAACTGGCGGCCGCCGGCCGCTCGGTTGGCGCCGGATTCGGCCGACGGCTACTCAG
>JBOGYW010000025.1:0-31266 GCA_050696815.1 Solirubrobacterales bacterium
AAGATCCAGACGACCGTTAGTACGCCCTGGCGGGGGTGGTGACTACCTAATAAATCTATCTGTAGTTTGTCTATATGAATGTCGACCTCGGACGCAGAGGCTCGGGCCATACGGAAGGACGCGCGGCGGTGATCGACCGGATCCTCACGGTCACCGGCGAAGAAGCGCAGCGCGTCGGCCCTGATCGCATTCGAATGGGCGAAGTGGCGGCTCGCGCAGGCGTCTCGCGGGCAAGTTTGTATCGCTATTTCGCGAACAAAGACGAGCTCATCCAGGCTTACACGATGAGCGAATTCGACGAGTTGTTTCGCCGCATCGATGCCGCGATGGCGCCGTATGACACGTTTGACGACCGTTTGGCCGCCGCCTTCGGCTTTGCGATCCCCTATCTGCGCGACCACCCGGTGTTCACAGCGGTGCTGGAACTCGCGGAACGTCAGATCATGCGCGTCACGCTGCTGTCCGGAGACGCGCTCGGCCACGCGCGCGATCTCGCGCTCGGGCGCCTCAACGACGCAGTGCGCGAGGGCCGTATCCGCATCGACCAGTTCGACGCGGCGGTCAGCGGTGAGCTGCTTGCGCGTTTCGTGGTTTCTCTGCTTGCAACGCCCGAAAGCATCGTGCGGATGGACACCGCAGAGGACGCCAGCGACTTCGCGCGGCGCTTCATGCTGCCGATGATTGCCGGGCTGGCGAGCGTGCCGGCCGGCGACTAGTTCGTGCTCTCGCCCTCGAACGAGCCGGTGTAGTAACCGGCTGGCGCTTCTTTGCCCGAAGAAGCCTGCTCGGCCTTCTCGGCCTTGCGTTCCTTGACCTCTTCGTTGCCACCGTGGATCACCGCAGCAAGCGTGCAGACGGCGAACGCGGCACCGATCAGCATGATCGGCACGTAGAGCTTGCCCGGGAAGTCTTCCTTGTCCTTGCGGATCCAGATCGCATAGGCCGAAAGCAGCGCGCAGCTGAAGCCGAATGTGACGGCGAGGATGTAGTACGGCGTGAACATCTGGCGCGCAATACTAGTCGGACCGCTACTCGGCCGAGTGGCCGCTGCCGGAAACCGCTTCAACGGCGCGTTCCGGGGTGCGCTCGCGCATCGCCTCATCGTGGCCGGAGTCGCCGCGGCGCGGGTCGCGCGTCCAGGGTGAGCGCGGATCTTCGGGGCCGCGCTTGCGCGGACCCTGGTCGAAACGCACACCGCTTCCGCCTTCGCCGTCGCCGACCACTTGGTCGGGCGTGTCCTTGATGGCCCTGTAGATCACCCAGCCGATCCAGACCATCGGCAGCTTCAGGACGATCAGCAGCCAGACCCAGAACATCACTTGCATACTGAGAATGTACCGCGATCGGGCCCGGTTGAACCGCCGCTCGCTATTTGACTTCGAGCGTCGCCTGCTTGACGATCACGGCGTGCGAAGGCTGGCCGTTTGCGTCGGCGTTCGCGTACTGGCCAATGAACTGGAGAACATCGAGTCCTTCGGTGACTCGCCCGGCGATGGCCTGGTTGTGCGGCAACTTCGTCGACGGCTTGGAGAGCAAGAAGACGAACTGCGAGCCGGAGGTTCCCGAAGCCTGCGTCGTCGACTTCGGCATGATCATCGAGCCGACTTTGTACTTACCGTGTGGCTTCTCGACGACCGTGTAGCCCGAGCTGCCGGTGCCGTTTCCGAACGGATCTCCGCCCTGGACGATGAAGTCCTTGACCACGCGGTGGAACCACGTTCCGTTGTAGGTGCCGCGATCGACCTGGTAGGCGACGGAAGCCGCCGTCTTCGGGTTGCGTTTGGCGTCGAGTGTGACGGTGAACGGCCCGCAGCTGGTCACGAACTTCGCAAGGTAGGTCTTCGACGGGTCGAGCTTCTTCTTCGGCGGCTGCAGGTTGAGCACGTTCGCACCCGGCTGTTTGACGTCTTCGCAGACGATCTTCTTCTGCGCGCCGTTCGCGCCGGTTACCGTCGTCGCCCCGCCGCCGGAAGCAGAGGACTGCTTGCCGCTGTCGCCACAACCGGCGATCGCCAGCGCGACGAGCGCGCAGGCCAGCGCAAAGGTCTTTGTCCCCCAAGTCATCGACACGAGGCGTGAGTCTAATCGCGCGACACGGCGGCGAACGATGTCTTAAAGGATCGCTAAAAACCCGCTGGGCAGCGGATTAGCGATAGGAGACGGCGACTTCTTCGAACTGGGTGATCGCCTTGAAGCCCGCGAAGCGCTCCGCGATCTCGTCGCCGCTCAAAGCGCGCACACGCTCGGTACCGAAGTTCTCGACGTTGAACGAAGCCATCGTGGAGCCGTAGGTCATCGCGCGGCGGTAGGCGTCTTCGTCGAGCTCGCCGCCTTCGTCGAGGTGCTGCGCGATGTAGCCCAAGAAGCCGCCCGCGAATGAGTCGCCGGCGCCGGTCGGGTCGATCACGTCTTCGAGCGGGTAGGCCGGAAGCGCGAAGAAGCCGTGCTCGGTGAAGAGCGCGGCGCCGTACTCACCCTGCTTGGCGATCACCAGCTTGGGACCTAAGTCCAGCAGTTCCTTCGCCGCCTTCACAAGATTGGGCTGGCCGGTCAGCATGCGGATCTCGGCGTCGTTCATGAACACCGCGTCGACCAGCTTGATCGTCTCGATCAGCGAGTCCTTGGCGATGTCGATCCACAGGTTCATGCTGTCGAGCGCGACGAACCTGGCGTTCTCACACTGTTGGCGCACGGCGCGCTGCAGGTCCGGCTGGATGTTCGCGAGGAACAGCACGTCGGCTTCGCGGGCGGCGTCGTTGAGCTTCGGCTCGAAGTCGCCGAACACGTTCAGCTGCGTGTCGTCGGTGTGCGCGGTGTTGAGGTCGAACTCGTAGTGACCGCGCCAGAAGAAGGTCTTGCCGCCGGCGATCTGCTCGATCCCGTCGGTGTTGACGCCGCGGTTCTGAAGGATGCCGTACTCCTCGTCGCCGAAGTCGTCGCCGACCGGGCCGAACACGTGAACGTCGGTGAAAAAGCTCGATGCGAGTGAGAAATGCACCGCCGAGCCGCCGAGCATGCGCTCGCGCTCGCCAAACGGCGTTTTCACTGCATCGAAAGCGATTGATCCAACTACGGCAAGGCTCATCGAGCGGTGATCGTAGCGAGATACCCTGAGCCTCTAAAGAAAAGAGATGTAGTGAGTAAATTCAAGGACTTAGGACTCAATCAAGCGTTCGCTGACGCACTGGACAAGGTCGGATACACAGATCCGACGCCGATCCAGGAACAAGCGATTCCAGAACTTCTCAAGGGCTCCGATGTGATTGGACAGGCCCAGACAGGTACCGGCAAGACCGCAGCGTTCGGACTGCCGATGCTGCAGTCGCTGATCGCCGAGCGCCGCGAGGTGCAGGCGCTCGTGCTGACGCCGACGCGCGAGCTCTGCATCCAGGTCGCCCAGTCGCTGCGCGCCTACGGGGCGATCGCCGGCATCGACGTGCTCGCGACCTTCGGTGGCGCGCCGATCCGCCAGCAGATGGACCGCCTGAAGGCCGGCCCGCAGGTCGTGGTGGGAACGGTCGGCCGCGTGCTCGACCTCAACTCGCGCCACGCGCTGATGTTCCACGACGCACGCTTCGTCGTGCTGGACGAAGCCGACGAGATGCTCGACCTGGGCTTCCTCGAGGACGTCGAGACGATTTTGAAGAAGACCCCGCGCGGCCGCCAGACGGCGCTGTTTTCGGCGACGATGCCGCCCGCAATCGCGAAGCTCGCCGAGGTGCACATGCACGACCCGGTGACGATCAAGGTGAAGGCACCGACGTTGACGATCGACACCGTCGAACACTTTCAGAAGAAGACCACGAAGAGCGACAAGATCGACACGATCATCGATGTGCTGGAAGCGGAGCGCCCGACGCAGGCGATCGTCTTTGCCCGCACGAAGATCGGCGTCGACCGGCTAGCCCGTGACCTCGACCGGCGCAAGCCGGGTCTGCGCATCCGCGCGCTGCACGGCGACATGTCGCAGGGCTCGCGCGACGGCGTGATGATCGCGTTCAAGGACAACCGCGTGCCGGTGCTGGTCGCGACCGACATCGCCGCGCGTGGTCTCGACGTTCAGAACGTCACTCACGTGATCAACTACGACCTGCCGAACAGCGCCGAGATCTACACCCACCGAATCGGCCGCACCGGGCGCGCAGGACGCGGCGGTCGCGCGATCACGCTGGTAGAACCTCGTGACAAGGAAGATTTCGTGGCGATCGAGAAGCACATCAACGTTCAGATCCCCGAGTGGGACAGGTCGACCGTCGGTAAGTCGACCGTCGGTAAGTCGCCCGTCAAGTCGACATCCGCGGACAAGCCCGCCGGGCGCACGCCGCGCAAGCGCGTGGCCGCCGACTCCGACGAGGCCGCCGTGGCCGAGAGCCTGGTCGAGATCGACGCCGGCGCAGCCGAGACGCCGAGCCAAGACGTCGAACCGGCCGAGGTGCCGCAGGCGACCGAGGATCTCGTCGAGATCGACGCCGGTGGCGTCAACGTGACCGAAACCGAAGAGCCCGCAGAAGCTGCCGCAGTAGTGGAAGAAGCCGCGGTGGAAGAAGCCGAAAAGCAGCCGTTCACCTGGCCGGGCCAGTCGCCGGCAGAGCCCGAGGCGGCCGAGGCTGCAGAAGAACCTGAAGCGGACGAGCCGGCAGAGCCCGAGGCGGCCGGCGAAGAAACTCCCGCGGCCGAGGCAGAGGAGATCGAGGCAGAGGAAGAGGCCGCGATCGAAGAAGAGCGCGAGCTGCGCCACCCGCGCCACGTGAAGCCGAACCAGCAGGAGCTGGACGGCGACTTCAGCCTGCTGATCGTCAACGGCGGTGCGTCGCGCGGCGTCGAGCCGGCCGACGTGATCGAACTGGTGACTTCGAAGAGCGACCTCACCGGCAGCGACGTGCGCCGCGTGCGCGTGCTCAGCCGGTACACGCTGATGCAGGTGCCGACCGACAAGGCGGCCGGCGTCGTCGGCGCGCTCGACGGCAGCTCGTTGCGTGGCGAGCCGGTGGTCGCCGACGCGGTCGTGCGCACGAACGGCGCAAGCTAACCAGCCGGTAGCGATGCTCTCGATCGCGCTGGCACTCGTGTCGGCCGCCTCGTGGGGCACCGGCGACTTCCTCGGCGGCATGGCCGCCCGGCGCTACGCGCTGGTCTGGGTGCTCGCGGCGGCCAGCTTCGGCGGGCTGGTCCTCGCGACGGTCGCCTCGTTTGCCAGCGGCCAGCCGTTCCCGCCGGCCGACGACGTCGCGCTTGCGGCCGCGGCGGGCCTCGCCGGTTTGGTGGCCCTGGCCGCGTTCTACAACGCGCTCGCGATCGGCACGATGAGCATCGTCGCCCCGATCTCCGCGACCGGCACCGCGATTCCGGTGCTCTGGGGCATCGCTGCGCGCGGCGAGGACATCTCCGTGATCGCCGGCGTCGGCATCATCGTGCTGCTGGGCGGCGTGATCCTCGCCTCCCGCGAGCAGGATGCGGCGGCGACCGGCGAAGCCGTGCCGGTAAACCACCGGCTGTCGGTTCTGCTGGCGCTGGTCGCGGCGGTCGGCTTCGGCACGATCTTCGTGCTGATCGCGGAGTCGAGCGGCACCAGCCAGTTCTGGCCGAGCGCGATTCTGAAGGCAGCAAGCCTCGTCGGAACACTGCTGGTGATCGCCGTCATCGGGCGGCGCATCAAAGGCACCCGGCCATCCCACAGGGAGTGGCTCTTTCCGGTCAGCGTCGGCTTCTTCGACGTGACCGCGAACATCACCTACGCGTCGGCGACTCACAGAGGGCAGATCGCGATCGCCTCGGTCGTCGCCGCGATGTACCCGGTGGTGACGGTGCTACTCGCGCAGACGTTCTTGAAGGAGCGCATGGCGCCCAGTCAGAAGGTCGGCGTGGTGTTAGCGCTGGTCGGCGTGCTCGTGCTCGCGGCGAGCTAGCTGATCTCGCCGACGTGCTCGACGTTGGCGACGTCGCCGGCGTCCGCGCTCGGCGCGCCGGCGAACCAGGCGTCGAGGATCTCCGTCAGCTCGGCCTCGCTGGTCGTTCGCAGCGACAGCGCGAGTGCGTTGGCGTCGTTCCACTTGCGGGCGCCGTCGGCCGTCGCCGCGTCGGCGCACAGCGCCGCTCGAACGCCTGAGACCTTGTTGGCCGCGATCGAAGCGCCGGTGCCGGTCCAGCAGCAGACGACCGCTTGGTCGGCCTCGCCCGCGGCGAGCGCGCGGGCGGCGGCCTCGCTGGCCCAGGCCCAGTCACTGCGGTCGCCGGGCTTGAGCGCGCCGAAAGCGGCGACCACGTGGCCGCGCCGCTCGAGCTCAGCTACGAGCTGCTCGGCGACGCCGCTGAGCATGTCCGATGACACCGCGATCCGCACAACCGGCACGATACCTGTGCGACCGAATTCTGTGAGACTGCGCGCATGGACTTCAAGCTGGAAGTGATCGTGGTGCCGGTCTCAGACGTGGATGCCGCGAAGACCTACTACTCCGAGAAGATGGGCTTCAAGCTCGACAACGACGTCGAGATCGGCCCGGGTATGCGCATCGTGCAGCTGACGCCGCCGGGCTCGGGCTGCTCAATCATCGTCGGCACCGGCCTGCCGCCGATGGAGATGATGGCCCCCGGCTCGATCAAAGGACTTCAGCTCGTCGTTGACGACATTGAAGGCGCCCGCGACGAGCTGCTCGGACGCGGCGTCGAGTGCGGCGACGTGCAGTTGATGGGTCCAGAGGGCCAGGACGGCGCGAAGTTCCTGTTCTTCGAAGATCCGGACGGCAACGCCTGGGCCGTTCAGGAGTGGCACGGCGCCGGCTGAGCGCGGGCTAGATTCGGGCGTCCACCAACCGACCAGGAGGACGCGATGCTCGAAGCCGGCGACAAGGCACCGAACTTCAAACTTCAGAACCAGGACGACGAGACCATGCAGCTGAAGGACTTCGCCGGCAAGACCTTGGTCCTCTACTTCTATCCGCGCGCCGACACGCCGGGCTGCACCACCCAGGCCTGCGGCATCCGCGACCGGCTCGACGAATACGCGGCCGCCGGAGCCGTCATCGTGGGCGTCTCGCCCGACGAGCCGGCGGCGCTCGCGAAGTTCAAGCAGAAGCACAAGCTGCCGTTCGACCTGCTCGCCGATCCTGATCACGCCGTCGCCGACGCCTACGGCGCCTGGGGCGAGAAGTCGATGTACGGCAAGCAGTACATGGGCATCCTGCGCAATACCTACATCATCGATGGCCAGGGCAAACTGGCCGCCGTTCTGCCGAAGATCCAGCCGAAGAAGCACGACAGCCTCGTGCTGAAGGCGCTTGCGGAGGCCGCATGAGGTTTCGTGGCTCTGACGAGGAGAAGGCCCTGCGCGCCGCCGAGCGCGAGCTGCAACGCGCACAGCTCGAGAGCGACGTCGCCGCGCTCGACGCGCTGATCCACGAGCAGTTGCGCTTCACCGGCCCCGACGGAATCGCTTACAACAAACAGGACGACTTGGACGCTCACCGCAGCGGTGCGATCAAGTTCGCCAGCTCGCGCGAGCGGGAGCTGTCGGTCGAGGTCAGTGGCGAAACCGGTGTCACGCGGGCGCTGATGGAGATGTCCGGCCAGGCCGGCGGTCAACCGTTCGACGGCGCCTTTCGATACACACGTACCTGGCTTTTGGAGGACGGTCGCTGGCAGATCGTCGCCGCGCGAGCCAGCGCCGTCAGCTGAACACAAGTTCACAAACTTTTGGCCAAAACTGGCCAGTCAGCCAGTTTTCGTCCTAGGCTTTTTTTCAATGAACCTCGAGAGCTGGAAACCGAGCAATTTGACGACCGGCGGCGCGCTGCGGCGCTACGTCGACGCGCTCGATCCCGTCGCCGACGACGAGGAGATCACGCGGCAGGTCAGCAACGTTCTGTTCGGTGACGCCTACTTCGCGCACTCGATCTTTCTGGTGACTTTCGCTCGCCAGGTCGCGGTGCCGGCGATCGCCAAGGTGCTCTACCGCTCGGGCAACGGCGACGTGGTCAAAGATCCGCGCCGGCGCAACGATGACACGATCGTCTTCTTCACCGAGTTCTACCGCCGCGGCTACAGAAGCGAAGAGGGCCAGGCGGCGATCCGCCGGATGGAGCAGATCCACAGCAACTTCTTGATCGACGACGACCTCAAGCTCTACACGCTCGCGACCGTGATGTTCGAGCCCGACCGGCTGGCAAACCAGTTCGGCGTCGACCCGTTCAGCGCGATCGACAAAGCGGCGCGCTGGAACTTCTGGAAGGGCTTTGCGGCCGCGATGCCGCTGGCGCTACCGGCCGATTCGCGCGACGGCTTCCTCGAGTGGATGATCGACTACGAGCGCCGCACCTACGCCCACACGCCGGAGAGCGAGGGCGTGTTCGACGCGCTGGTCGAGGACTGGCAGCGCTGGTTCCCGAGCTGGCTGCCCGGCAACTCCGAGAAAGCGGCGCGGCAGTCGCTGGTGGCGCTGCTCGACGACGAGCTGCGCGAGGCGATGGGCCAGGAGCTGCCGCCGAAACACGTCAGCATGCGTGTGAAACTGGTTGCACAGGCGTATCTGAAGTCGACGCCGATCCGTGTGTTCCGGCGCGACCGCAACCTGATCAACTTCTTCGGTCGCCGCCACGGCGACCCGCGCGACCTCACCGACGTCGGCTACCAACCGGGACGGTCAGCCGTGCCGCGCCCCGGCCCAGCCGGCGCGAATCATGAAGTCGGTGACTCCGGTCTCGACGCAGACGGCGACGGCAGCAACGGCGATGGCCACCAGAACGGCGCGGCGCAGCTGTCCGCGCGGCGCGAAAACAGCTAGCGCGGCGACGCCGGCGATCAGCTCGGCGGTCACGACCGTCTGCGCGGCCTTGTTCGTCCACACGCTGAAGCCGTAGAGCGCTTCGCCGATCAGCAAGCCGGCGAGCACCGCAAGCGCGCTGGCGCGAACGCGCGCCGACCGCGCGCGCGTCAGCGCACCCACATAAGCCATGCTGGCGCCCAGCAACGCGGCGAAGCCAGACCAACCGATCGTCATGACAAAGGCGTAACGCGCGGTTGTGCCGTGTTCAATCTTGTACATCGAGGCGTAGTAGACCGCCACGGCCAGCGCCTGCGAGCACGCCCCGGCGATCGCGGCACTGCGCGACTCGCCGATCATCGCGCCGGTCAGGAATGCTGCGATCAGCCAAGGGGCGCCGATCACGCCGAGCCACGAGACGATCGCGGAGTCGGTGTGGTCGGTCGCGCGGCCGGCGAGACCGACCGAGACGCCAACGAGCAGGGTCGCCGCGAGGATCTGCGCCCAGCGCAGGTCCTGCCACGGCTTGCGAACGACATCAACCATCCGTAGAAGATGCCAAGACGACGCGGATTTCGCGCCGGTCAGGACACGGCGCCGGCGGGGATCAAGCCACCGCGCCGGCCACTTCCTGCCACCAGGCGCGGGCCGGCAGCGTCTCGGCACGCTCGATGCGCCTCACCGCGTAGACCCGTAGCTGTCGCGGGTTACCGACTGCAACCACGCCATCACCGGTCACCGCAAAGCGGCCGTCGTGCAGCACGACCAACGCGCCCGGCTCGTCGTGACGCGTGCGCACGCGGCGCAGCACCTCGATGCCGCTGACCGTCTTCGGGTCGCCGGGATCGCCCATCTCCGGCTGCCACGGCTTGACCGAGAAGATCGCCGGCCGGCCGGGCACGGGTCGCGCGAACTCGCGCTCCTCGACCCCGATCGGGCCCTCGCGCCAGAGGTCGAACAGCTCCTCGACGCGTTTTACGAGGTAGCCGCGTACAAGAATGTGCAGCCGGTCGCCGGCCTGGATCTGCGTCGAGCCGCGCGGCAGTAGTGCTTCCTCGCCGCGCACGATCACGCTAACCAAGGCCTCGCGCGGCAGCTGCAGCTCATTGACGGCGTGCCCGGCGACGGCGTCGCTCTCGCGCACCGGAAACTCGAAGAACTCGGCGCCGAGCCGGCGGATGTTGCCGACCTGGATCAGCGGCGGCGTGACCGCCTTGGTGGTCGTCAACAGGTTCAGGCGTTTGGCCAGCCACTCAAAGGTGGTGCCCTGGAAGATCGACGACGCGAGCACGACGAAGAAGACGATGTTGAAGATCGCGTTGTTGTCGCTGATGCCGTCGACGATCGGGAAGGTCGCCAGCACGATCGGCACGGCGCCACGCATGCCGGCCCACTGCAGCAGCACGACCTCGCGGAACTCGAACTTGGCGAAGAACGTCGCGATGTAAACGGCCACCGGGCGCGCCGCGAACATCAGCAGCGCGGTGACGATCAACGCGTCGTCCCAGAGATCGCTCATCGATGACGGCACAAACAGCAGGCCGAGCACCAGGAATACGGCGATCTGGCTGACCCATGCGACGCCGTCGTGGAAGTCGGCGATCGCACGCTTGGCCGGCAGCCGCGCGCTGCCGAGCATCAGGCCGGCGACGTAGACCGCGAGGAAGCCCGAGCCATGCGCCAGATCAGACAGCCCAAACGCGACCGCCGCCGCAGCGACCGTCGTCACCGGATAGAGACCAGAAGTGATGTTGCCGACCGCACGGATCGCGCGGATCGCGACGGCGCCGACGATCAGTCCGATCGCGCCGCCGATCGCGATCTCTTCTACGAACAGCCCGATCATGTTCAGCACGCCGTAGTCGGGCTGCTGGATCCACTCGATGAAGCCGATCACGAGCAGGATCGCGACTGGATCGTTGAAGCCGGCCTCGGCCTCGAGCACCCGCGCCAGCCGCTTGCGGATCGTCGAGCCGCGCAGCAGCGCGAACACCGCCGCGCCGTCGGTGCTGGCGACGATGCCGCCGATCAGCAGCGCCTGCAGCGTCGAGTAGTCGAGAAAGTAGGCCGCGCCGAAGCCGGTGATCAGCGCCGTCACCAGCGTGCCGATCGTCGCCAGCGAGAAGCTGACGCTGAAGACCGGCTGGACTTCTTTCCAGCCCGAGGCGAGGCCGCCCTCGAAGAGGATCAGCGCCAGCGCGATCACGCCGACCGTCTGAGCCTCCTCGACGCCAAAGTCGTGCACGACGTCCAGCCCGTGCGGGCCGACGAGGATGCCGAGCCCGAGAAACAGCACGAGTCCGGGGACGCGCGCCCGGCGCGCGACCAGCGATGTGGCGATCGCGAGCGCCAGTAGAACGCCCGCCACCAAGATCGATTCCGCGTGTTCCACCTTGCGATGGGAGTCTATGGGGCGCTACGGAGCGCCCGTCAGCAGATCGATTCGAACCCGGCGTCGTTGTTCAGCTCGTTGGATTCGACGACCGCGTTGTAGTAGTCGACCGTGGCGCTGTAGGTGCCGCCAGAGCACCCGCCTGCATAGGTCTGGCTGTACGACGCACCGGCCGCGAGGCCCGGTATCGAAAGGAACAGCGAAAGGTTGATCTTCATCGTGAAGGGACCGGCCGCCGCAGTGCCTTGGTTTTTGATCGTGAAATCGTGCTGATCGAAGTACGTGATCACGAGGTCCGGCTTGCCGGTCGAAGGCGGCGCCGGCGGTCCGGGTGGCGGCACCGTGTCAAGCGTCTCGATCTTGTAGCCGATGCGCGCCTTGTCGCCGCCCTTGCCGAGCCGGCCGCCGTACTTGTGGCCGCCGGTACTGGTGCCAGGCAGCGGCGGCGCGCCGAGCGGATAGCCGACCGCGACGGCGTCGCGCGCGTCGTCCGGGTTCACGTCGCCTTGATCGTCGCCGCCGTAGAGCCCGAGATCGTCTTCGCGCAGATCGACCCACACCGGCACCCGGTTCCCGGCCGAGGCCTGCGGCACGAAGTTCGGCGCCACCCAGGTGCGGTGGTTGTTCTCCAGCCACTGCTCAATGTTGTCGACCGTATAAACGGTCCGCCCGTTGACCTTCAACGTGACGCCGCGCAGCTTCCAGCCGCCGGCGATTCCGTCCTTCGACTTCTCGATCTGCACGCGCTGCAGGTCGGCCATCGTCAGCCCGTCGCGCGCGGCGCCGTCGATCGGCACGCTGTAGGTGTCGCGGTCGCCGCGTTCGAAGTCGTCGTAGAGGCTCTTGTCGAGCGCGAACCGCTTGGTCGGCGAGATCCTCAGGTAGACGTCGTCGTCCGTCCCGGCGTAGCGCGAAGAACTGGTGCGGATCTCGACCGTCATCTGCGTGATCGGCTCGGCGCCGGTGAACGACTTCGGGATCGACTTGATGAACGTGAACGGGTAGTACGGCTTTTTGAAGCTGAAGCTGTCGTGACCTTGGATCACCGGTGAGGTGTAGCTCTGTCCCGCAATCGTCCCGCGCGCGTAGAGATCAGCGTCGTCGGGGCCGATGTCGCCGAGGTCGTAGCCCTTCATCGAGGTGACCTGCAGGCGCACGAAGCGGGTCTGCTGCTGGATGTCGCGCGAAGACGCAACCGGCGCGGTCAGGTAATCCACGGACGGCAGATTGCGGCGGGCCAGGTCCGGGACCAACTTCTCAAACATCTTGCGGTAGATGCTGCGCCCGTGCAACTCAAAGTAGGTCTTGGTCGCTACATACGCGCCGACGATGCTTCCCCCGTCGCCGCGGTTGGCGGAGTTGCCCGGCGCGAACGGCTCGCCTTCTCCGTACAGGTGACCGGTGTACGTCGACATCCCGACCGCGCCGCCGATGTCCCAGTTGAGTTCGAAGAGCTTTTGGCGCCAGTTCTGCGCCGCCGCCCAGAGCGGCTCGTCGCTGAGCCACGTGCGGATCGCCCGGATCCACTGGCGGGTTGCGAAGTAGGACGCCATGTAGGCGTTGGTGTAGTTCGGCCGGCCCGGGTCGTCCTTGTTCATGCCTTTGGATGCCGACGACTTGAAACCGCCGTGCGGCCGGTAGTCGGTCGCTCCGGGCTTCGCGTTCGCGCGCACCAGCACTGAGTCGCGCACCAGGTCGGGCACGTCGAACCAAGTCGGCGTTCGTCCTTGACCGCGTGAGTCCCAGCCCGGCGCCTCGAAGATTCCGATGCCGCGCGGCTCCGCGAAGTTGCCGTGCGCGTAAAAGTCCTGTAGCTGATGCAGACTCATGCCGATCGCCGTCAACAGCGTCAGCGGATTGCGCTCCGCCTTGGCGCGCTGGACCAGCGCGTAGGTGGTGGCGTGCAGGCGATTCCATTCGGCCTCGATGCCGGCGGTGGTGTTGCCGGCGGGAACGCTCGAGTCGAAGTGCAAGGTGGCCGCGCCGTCGACGACGGCCTTCGGCCAGTGCTCGCGGCGTCCGAGCGCGCCCGAGAGCAGCTCTTTCCACCACGGGGCGTAGCCGGAGTACGGGTTGGCACTGGCGTTCGAGTACATGTCGACGAACCAGTTCTCCATCCGGCCGACGTTGGCGGCGTTCTTGTTGAAGCCCTCGGAGGTCAGCGCGTCGACGGTGATGTCGCCGTGCGGGCCGGTGTCGAAGGCGTCGGCGTCGGCGGCGCCGAGCGCAAACGCACTGCAGGCGAAAAGTACGGCAAGAGCGCGGCGCCGGAAGTCCATGCTTGAAATCTACTGCTCGGCGGGCTTGCGCTGGGGCGCGGCGCGGCGAAAGACGCGATCGAACAAGCTCGGCATCGTTGTCGAAGCAACACTCAGCAGCCGCAGCTGCGGCGGTGCGATCACGATCTCCCCCTTGTCGTGCTCGATGCCTTTGAGCACTTTCGCCACGTAGCTTGTGGGCTTGACCGTTCCGGCGCCGGCCGGCGCCTTGCGGTTGCGCTTGGCGAACATCCCGACCTCGCTGACGAAACTCTGGGTGACCACGGTGACGCCGATGCCGTGCTTCGCGAGTTCCGGGCGCAGCGCCCAACCGAAGGCGCGCAGGCCGGCTTTCGTGCTGGAGTAGAGCGTGCTGTCAGGCAACGCGAACTTGCCGGCCATCGAGCCGACCAGCACGATCTGACCGTTGCCGCGCTCTTTCATCTGCGGGATCACGGCTTTGGCGAGCTGAATCGGGATTTCGAAGTTGACCGTGACGACCGCGTGGATCTCGTCGGCGGGCAGCTCATCGAGCGCGAAGCCGCCGGGGCGCCCCGCGTTTGCGAACAAGATGTCAACTGTGTCGGCCTGCTCGACGATCGTGTCGACCGCGCCGGGCGCGGTGAGATCGCCGGCGATCACCTGGTGCGGACCGTTCGGCAGCTCGGCTGCCATCGCCTCGAGCTTCTCCCGATTGCGGCTGCACAGGATCAGCGTCGCGCCCTTCTCGGCGAAGCCTCGCGCGGTGACTTCACCGAGGCCGCCGGCGGCGCCTGTGAGCAGGACGCGTTTCCCCGAGAGATCCACGCTGCGCATCATATTGCGCCTACGGTATGCCCATGTTCTCGCCCGCAACGCTCGGCTCGTCGTTTCAGGCGTTCTTCGACGCCGCCGGCCAGTTCTTCGAGAACCTCGCCGACATCCACTGGCTGCCGCTGGCGCTGGCTCTGGCCTGCCAGGGCACGTATCTGTCGGTGCGCACGATCGCCTGGTACAACGGCCTGCGCGCCGCTTACCCCGACGAACAGTTCCCCTGGCGCAACATCTGGGCGGCGGAGATCACGGGCAACGGAATCTCCAGCATCGTCCCGGCGCACGCCGGCGCGATCGTGCGGCTGTATCTCGGCAAACGCACCGTCGCGGGGTCGACCTACCCGACCGTCGGCTCGTCGTTCCTGGTCGAGACGCCGTTCGACCTCTTCATGGGCGTTCTGATCCTGATCTACGGCTTCACGCAGGGCGTGTTCCCGAAGCTGCCCGACCTCTCGAAGCTCAACGCCTTCGATCTCTCGTACATGGCGCAGCACCCGAGGTTCGCGGTCTTCGTACTGACGCTGGTGCCGATCCTGCTGCTCGCGCTGTTCGCCTATCTGTCGGTGCGCGTGCGCGAGTTCTGGGACCACGTGCGCCAGGGCATCGCGCTGCTGCGCGACCGCCGCGCCTATCTGCGCCAGGCGGCGCTGCCACAGCTGGTCGGCTGGATCTTCCGCCTCGCGGGGATCGCCTTCATGCTCAAGGCCTTCAACGTGCCCGGCGGCCTCGACACGGTGCTCACAGTGCTGGCCGTGCAGAGCGTGGCGAGCCTGATCCCGTTCACGCCACAGGGCGCCGGTGTGCAGCAGGCGCTACTGGTGAACGCACTGGCCGGGGTGGCGGCGACGGCGACGATCGCGGCGTACTCGGTCGGCCAGCAGCTGGCGATCGCAGCGTTCAACGCCGTCTTCGGGCTGGTCGCGCTGGCCGTCGTGTTTCGCACGACGGACTGGCGCGGACTACTGGCGCAGGGGCGCGCGGAGCAGGAGGCCGCCAAGGAGCTCGGCGCCGAGCGCGACGCAGCCGCCGCGGCGACGGCTTCGGAGTGGGACGACTACGGCGGACCGGATGCGCCGACCGCCGCGGGTTCGCGGGGTCCGGGCCCGCCCGACCTGTAGGCCGGCGCTAGGCCAGGCCTTCGCGCGCTTCGCGCACGAGCGTCACGGCTTCCGGGAATATCAGCCGCATCGCGTCGCGAATCTGATGCGCCTGCTCGTCAGTGCCGCCGGTCGTCTCGATCTGCTCGATCGCTGCGACGGTCATGTCGACCGCCAGGCTGATCGCGTTGTCAGCCCAGGCGACGCGCTGGCCGCTCTGCATCTGCTCCGCGAACTCCGCCATGCGGCGCTGCAGCTCGTCGGGGTCGCCGAAAATGTTGAACTCTTCCATAGCTTCCGATCCTACAGTGGCTTCGCCTTGGTCAGGTAGATTGGCGCCATGAGCATTCCAATCCCCTCCACAAATGGAACCTGCCTGATCACCGGCGCCTCGTCCGGCATCGGCAGCGAGTTCGCGCGCCAGATGGCTGAGCGCGGCTACAACGTCACCCTCGCGGCTCGCCGCGGCGACCGCCTCACCGAACTGGCGGCCGAGATCGAGCGCGACCACGGCGTGCGTGCGCACGCGGTCACCTGCGACGTGACCGACGCGACGCAGCGCGCCCAGATGCTGGCCGACGTCGCCGAACGCGGCGAGCAGGTCGAGATCCTGATCAACAACGCCGGCGCCGGCACCGACGGGTTGTTCTGGGAGCACTCGACCGAAGAACAGGTCGCTCAGATCGAGCTCAACGCCGTGTCGCTGACGGCGCTGACGCACATGGTGCTGCCCGCCATGATCGAGCGCGGCGCCGGTGCGATCCTCAACGTGGCGTCGACCGCCGGCATGCAGCCGATGCCGCGCCAGTCGGTTTATGCGGCTACGAAGTCGTTCGTGATCTCGTTTTCTCAGGGCGTCAACAAGGAGCTGCAGGGCACCGGCGTGAGCATCACCGTGCTCTGCCCCGGCCCGACGAAGACCGAGTTCTTCGGCGAGCGTCAGGCCGGGCTGGAGAAGGACTCGCCGGGCTTCGTCTGGCAGACCGCCGCCGACTGCGCGAAGGCCGGCCTCGACGGCATGTTCAAGCGCAAGCGCGTGGTCGTGCCGAAGGCTTTGAACAAGGTCGGCGCCGTCAGCGCCAAGCACTCGCCGACGAGCATGACTTTGGAAGTGCTCGACCGCTTCTGGCCGATCGGCAAGTAGCGGCGTAGGCGAGCGAGTTTGTGCCCCTGCCTCGTAGGTGGGAGCAAAAAAGCGCTACGCCATAGGTGTGGGAAAGATCACCCCAACGCCCGGCGTTGGATCGTCCAACGCCGGGCGTTGGGGGCAAAAACCGCTTAACGCTGGCCATCGACTGCCGAAGTCGGCCCGGCCGTCGCGCTCAGTGCTTGCGCTGCTTGCGCGGGAAGACGTCCTGGGTCAGCGAGTCGACGCGGTCGAGGAACAGCAGGCCGTCGAGGTGGTCGATCTCGTGCAGGACGCAGCGAGCCTCGAAGCCTTCGAAGTCAAACGCGCCGTCGCGCGTCTCCACCGTCGCGGTCACCGCGCGGCGCACGTTGGCCGTCAGCTGCGGGATCGACAGGCAGCCCTCGCGCGCCACTTCGGCGCCTTCGGACACTGTGACGACCGGATCCACCAGCGCCAGCAGCCCGTGTACGTTCGGCGGCGCCTTCTTGTGTTCTGACAGGTCGATCACGGCGACGCGCACCACGTAGCCGATCTGCGGCGCCGCGATGCCGACGCAGCCGGGGAAGGAGCGCATCGTGTCGGTCAGGTCTTCGATCACGGTCGCCAGCTCGTCGCCCTCGGGCGCCGGCTCACAGACCCGCTTGAGCACGGGATCGGGATACAGCAGGACCTTGCGCACCGCCATCGGCCGGCGGTCCTTTTAGAGGATGTCCTGGTCGAGCTCGCGCAGCACGACCTCGACACCTTGGCTGACGGCGACGGCATCGAGATCGTCGCTCAGTTCGGCGACCGCCAAGCTCGCCGGCAGCGTCAGCTCACAGATCAAGGTGTAGACCGGCGCCTCGTCGCTGCCGACAACGCGCGTAGCGAGGTCGTCGATGTTGACGCTGTTGTCGGCGAGCGCTTCGCAGACGGCGGCGACGATTCCGGAGTGGTCGGCGCCGTAAACGGTGAGCAGGTGAGTCGACTGCGGCCGCGCCGCACTCGAAGCATCTTCGATCGCGCGCAGTGCGGCGGTCTCCAGGCCGAGCTGCTCGCGCACGCCGTCGAGGTCGTTCTGCAGCCCGTCGACATCGGCACCTTCGGGCAGTGAGACCAGCATCATCACGGCGAACTGGCCGCCGAGGATCGTCATCCGCGAGTCTTCGATGTTCGCGTTGGCGGCGAGCAGTGCGTTGGCCAACGCCGCGGCGATGCCCGGCTGGTCACGACCTACGACTGCGACTGCGTAATCCCCCATAGGGCGCCAGCATAGAGAAACCGCTGGTCGCCGGGGCGCTGCAGTCGCTACGCTCGGCGCGTGCCGAACCCGGAAAATCCAGGCCCCGCGGCCGCCGAAGAGCGGCAGATGACGGACGCCGAGATCGAAGTCGAAGCATCTCGCAGCCGTGCGGTCGGCCTCCTGTCGCTGCTTACCGTGGCGATGCTCGGTGCCGGCTTCTTCTGCCTGTGGCTCGTGCAGAAGGATGCGGCGAAGCGCGGCGGTGACGTCTCCTCCCTGCTGCTGATCGACAGCCACTCGACGCAGTTCATCCTGTCCTACTTCTTCTTCGCGATCGGCACGATCCTCGTTGCGCCGATCCTCGTGCACATCGCGTTGGCCGTGCGCTCGCGCCGTCCCGGTTCGCCGAAGCTGCTGCTGCTCGTCTCGCTCGCCGGCCCGCTGCTCGTCGGCCTCGCGCTGCCGGCCTTCACGATCACGCAGCTGTCGATCGCCAAGGACTTCGCCGACGGCGCCGTACACACCGCCGCTGCCGCGTCGAAGGCGCTCGACGACAGCGGCCTACAGCTGGTGACACTGCTCTACCGCTTCGCCGAACTGGTCTTCGCGACGGCGTGGGTGATGGTTTCGCTGTACGGCATGCGCGCCGGACTGCTGACGCGCCTGACCGGTTACGTCGGCATCGCGATCGGCGCCGCCAGCGTCTTCGCGCCGCCGCTCGCCTCGATCCTGCAGGTCTTCTGGATCGGCTCCTTTTCGATCCTGCTGCTCAGCCGCGGAGGCCAGAAACCACCGGCCTGGGTGCTCGGCCGCGCCGTGCCGTGGAGCGAGGTCCAGCAGGTCGGCCAGCAGCAGCAAGATGAGGACCCGGCCGACTTCGCGAAAGCAAGCGGAGACGACTCGCCGGCCGAGCCGCCCGCGCTCGAGAAGTAAGCGCGCTCAGTCTTCGTCGCCGGCGCCGACGCGCTCGCTGATGATTCGCACCACCGCGGGATCGCGCAACGTCGTGACGTCGCCCAGCTCACGGCCTTCGGCGATGTCGCGCAGCAGCCGGCGCATGATCTTTCCGGAGCGTGTCTTCGGCAGGTCGTCGGCCCAGATGATCCGCTTCGGCCGCGCCAGCTTGCCGATCTTCTCGGCGACGTGGTCGAGTAGCTCGGCCTTCAGCGCGTCGTCGGCTTCGACGCCGCTCTCGACGGTCACGAACGCCGCGATCGCCTGGCCGGTCTGCTCGTCGCTCTGGCCGATCACCGCCGCCTCGGCGACCTTCGGATACGACACCAGCGCCGACTCGACCTCCATCGTGCTCAATCGGTGGCCGGAGACGTTGATCACGTCGTCGGTGCGGCCGAGGATCCAGAAGTAGCCGTCCTCGTCGATCCGCGCCGCGTCGCCGACGTCGTAGACCTCGCTGCCGAAGCGCTTCCAGTAGGTCTCAACGAAACGGTCGGGGTCGCCGAACAGCGTGCGTGCCATGCCGGGCCACGGGCGCCGCAGCGTGAGGAAGCCGCCGCCCTCCTCCACGATCTCGCCGTTCGAGGTCACGACCGCGGCGCTGACGCCGGGAAACGGCCGCGTCGCCGAGCCCGGCTTCGTCGCCGTGATGCCCGGCAACGGCGTGATCATCATCTGGCCCGTCTCGGTCTGCCACCACGTGTCCACCACCGGGCAGCGGCCACCGCCGATCACGTCGCGGTACCACAGCCAGGCACGCGGGTTGATCGGCTCGCCGACGCTGCCGAGCAGGCGCAGCGACGACAGGTCGTAGCCGTCCGGGATCTGCCGGCCCCACTTGATGAACGTGCGGATCGCCGTCGGCGCCGTGTACAGAATCGTCACTCCGTACCGCTGGATGATCTCCCAGAAACGGCCTTGGTGCGGGTAGTCGGGCGCGCCTTCGTAGAGCACCGAGGTGGCACCGTTGCAGAGCGCTCCGTAGACGATGTACGAGTGGCCGGTGACCCAACCGATGTCGGCGGCGCACCAAAAAACGTCGCTCTCGGACTTCAGGTCGAAGACGGCCTTGTGGGTGGCGCTGACGCCGGTCAGATAGCCACCGCTGGTGTGCTGGATGCCCTTCGGCTTGGCGGTCGAGCCGGATGTGTAAAGGATGTACAGCGGCTGCTCGGCGTCGAACGGCTCGGCCGGGCAGTTCGGCTCGGCGGCCTCGATCTGCTCGTGAAACCAGACGTCGCGGCCGTCCCGCATCGGCACGTCAACCTTGCCGCCGGTGCGATCGACCACGACGACGTGTTGCAGCGCCTGCAGTGACGCCAGCGCATCCTCGAGCGCTGCCTTCATCGGCAGTGGCTCGCCGCGGCGCAGAGTGGCGTCGGCGGTGATCAGGACTTTGGCGTTCGAAGTGTCCATCCGCTCGCGCACCGCCTCGGCGCTGAAGCCGCCGAAGACGACGTTGTGCATCGCGCCGATTCGCGCACAGGCGAGCATCGCGGCGGGCGCCTCGGGGATCATCGGCAGGTAGATGCCGACCACGTCGCCGGCCTCCACGCCGAGACCCTTCAAAACGTTCGCCAAGCGCTCGGTGGTCGCCAGCAGCTCGGCGTAAGTGATGTCGCGCGTGGCACCGTCCTCGCCGACCCAGTGGTAGGCGATCTTGTCGCCTTTGCCGGCGATCACGTGGCGATCGAGGCAGTTGTGCGAGACGTTCAGCTTGCCGCCCACGAACCACTTCGCCCAAGGAGCATCCCACTCGAGCACCTGTTCCCAAGGCTCCGCCCAGTCGAGCTTCTCGGCCCAGGAAGCCCACCAGGCCTCCGGGTCGGCTTCGGCCTGGTCGTAGATCGCCGGGTCGCTGAACAGCGCGTTCGCCTTGAACTCTTCGGAGGGCTCGAAGACCTCCTCGGTCTTCATCAACGCTTCGACGTCGGGCGATGCTTGCGGTTCGCTCACGGCTACAAGCTAATCGCTAGGAACCGGTGGCACGTTGCTCGTTGCGGATCTCGGACATCAGCCGCTCGAGCCGTGGCTCCATCTCGCGGTCGACGTGCGTGGTCGCCGCTGCAACGGCCGGGTGGACCTGGTCGATCGCGTCCCACATCGCATGCGCGACGGCGCGATACGACGGGTGTCCTTCGCGGCCGGAGCGCAGCTCGATCAGCTGCATCGCCTCGCGCGCGTTGAGATCGAGGATGTAGCGCAGCCGGTAGGCGAGGCTGAGCGCGTAAGGCGCCTGCGCCTCGAGCCCGGCGGCGGCCAGCCGCTCGTACTCGGCGCGGCTGGCCTCGAGCGCCGTGCGGAACTCGGCGCCGACACCGGCGCGATCGAGCTCGTCCGGCAGCTCGGCGCCGAGCTGCGGCGTGAGCTGCTGCCACTGGCAGGTGAGCATGCGATGGCGCTGCAGGTCGCGGAAGGCGCCGTAGTCGCTGACGATCTCGAAGCGGTAGCGCAGCGACTCGAAGCCGCGGCCCGGACGGTGGCGGCGGTTCTCGCGTTCGCCGACGAGGTCGCCGATCAACGCTGTCAACGTGGCCTGATCGAGCTTTTCGACGGCGGCCGCCGTTTCGGTCTCGCTCGCCGCGCCGGCCTCGAATAGCAGCGCGGTCGCGAGCCGCCGCTCGTCGCCTTCGTGGTGCAGCAACCGCACGTACGGCCCGGTTTCAACATCGGACTGCGGCTCGCCGATGCCGAGCTTGCCGGCCCACTCGGTGCTGGAAGAACGTAGTGACTGCAGATACTCGACCCAGCGCCCGCCGCGCTCGGGATTGTCGACACGCTGGACGAAGCTCGGGATCACCTTCTGCAGCTCGCCGAGGATCACCTTGCCGTAGGCCTGCGCCTCTGGCAGTGGCGAGGCGAAGAGGTGCAGCAGCAGGCTCTCGTACGCCTGGCCGGTGGCGAACATCCCCATGTGTGAGAGCGACGCCGCCGGCAGCAGCCCGCGCAGCAGGTCGAGCGCCTTCGCCTTGACCGCACGCTGGTGCGCGGCAGGATCCTCGCCGTCACCGGCCGGATACTCGCTCGCGACCCACTCCATCACGCGCGGCAGCGCGCTCGAGTAGGTCGAGAACAGAAAGTCCATCGTCTCTTCATACGCCGGACCCAGACGGGTGTCGCGGTGGTAGCGATAGCCGCCACCGTCCATCGGCGCGTCGTAGGCGATGTAGCGCGTCGACTGCTCGAGATAGGCCGCCAGCCGTCCGCGCTGCAGAACCTTGGTGAGCACGTTGGACACCCACTCGCAGGCGATGTGCGCGCCGCCGAGCTGGGCGACCGAGTCGTCGCCGAAGCCGAGGAAGATCCGCTTGTAGAGGCCGGCCGCTCGCTCGCCCTCGACGTCGTCGAACGTCGCCGCGGCGGCGCCTTCCATGTCGCCGGCGAACTCATCGAGGAACATCTGGCGCAGCGTGCCCTGGTAGCGCGAGTAGCGCGCGAACATCGCGCCCTTCACGGTCTCGGGCAGGTTGACCAGGCCGAAAACAGGCAGGTCGGTGTTGGTGAAAAACGGCTCGAGTTGTGCGCGCTCGGCGTCGCTGAAGTTTTCGCGGACGATCGCGACTTCGCTGTCGATAGTGGTCATCTCTGCGTCCTTGACTGGCATGGCGTCGGATGAAAATTCCACACCACTCGGACGTTCTGTATTTTGCCCTGCACAGAGGGCGAACGGCGCGTCAGGCGCTGGCGCGCTCTTCGCGGCCGTAGTTGCCCGCGCGCGTCTCGATCTTCTCGTCGTGCATCGCGAGGTCGGCTTTCTGCATCAGCTCGGTCGCGGTCTGGCCGCGCTCCCACTTGACGAAGCCCACACTGGCAGTCGGGATGAGGTCGGGACAGAGACGCATCCGCGCGTGGCGCACGGCCTCTTCCAGTCGCCCGATCACCGCGGTGATCTGCTCCTCGCTGGCGTCGCCGAACAGAATGAAGAACTCGTCGCCGCCGCGGCGCGCGACCAACTCGTCGACACGCACGACCTCGGAGATCGCGCGGGCGACCGACTCGAGCACCTGGTCGCCGACCGTGTGGTTGTAACTGTCGTTGACCTGCTTGAAGCGGTCGAGGTCGACGGTCACCACGACCGGGCTGAGCTCGTCGCGCTCGGCAGCTTCGACGACGCTCTCGACGCGCGTGCGCAGGGCACGCAGGTTCGCGACGCCGGTCAGCGCGTCGACCTCCGAGAGCTCGCGGTTGGTGCGCTGGAAGCGCAAGGTGATGCTGCGGACCTTCGCGACCAGTGCGGCAGCGACGAACAGCACGGTGATCGTGACGCCGGCGCGGATGCCGCCGTCCGGGTAGCCGGCGCCGACGGCGAAGCCGATGTAGAGCGCGCTGCAGATCAAGAGGTAGGCGGCCGCGGCGCGGGTGTGCATGAAGTAAAAGGCGTAGAGCACGAGGATCGTGTACGTGTCGATCACCGCGGCGCCGGCCGAACCGTCGAGCGCGAGATTCATCGTCGTCAGCGCGACGGTGCTCGCGAACACCAGATGCGTCCAGCGCTTCGAAAGGTGCTTGCGTGCGGCGAACAGGCTGAACCCGGTCAGCGCGAAGCAGGAGACGGTGATGAAGATTCCGGCCCAGAGCGGCAGCGGCGCCAGCAGATCGAAGCCGACGAGGAACCCCATCACGATCGCGATCGGCGCCATCATCATCGTCACGAACATCCAAATCGGATCGGAGCCCTGCATCTCGGCGCGCAGCTGCTCGATTGTGCGCTTCTGCGCCGACGCGAATCCTTTGCTGCGGGGGCGGTAGGCGCGGCTGACGGCGGCCGAAACCGAGCGGTACGCCGCACGGCGGTCGATCGGCTTGCTGAGCCGGTCGGCGGAAACGTCGGTCAGGCGGATCTCCGCGCGCATCTCCTCGCGGTCGCCGTGCTCGGCGTGGAAGGCCTGCTTCTTGGCGTGCAGCTCGTCGTCGGCGCGCTGCAGCACCGAGGCGATCGTGTCGTCCGGCTGCGAGCGCACGAAGGCGACGCTGCCGCTCGGCGTGATCTGCGGGCAGGTGGCGCGACGCGCCTCGCCGATCGCGTTTTCGAGCAGTTCGGTGATCGTGTCGAGGTTGCGGCCCTCGGGGTCACCGATCAGCACCGAAAACTCGTCGCCGCCGCGGCGCGCGACCATGTCGGTGGACTCGATCTCCTCTTCGAGCGCCTCCGCCACCGCGCGCAACACACGGTCGCCGGTCGAGTGGTCAAAGGTGTCGTTGACGAGCTTGAAGTTGTCGAGGTCGATCGCAAACAGGGCGAAGGGCTGGCCGTCGCCGAACGGCTTGCCGAGCGCCTCGGTGAGCCGCTCGCGTAGGCGCCGCATGTTGGCGATGCCGGTCAGCGCGTCGGTGTAGGCGAGCGCGCGGTTGCGACGTGCCAGCGAGCGTGTGCGCTGCTCCGCGATCATGAACGAGATCACGATCATCAGCATCGCGCCGATCGTGATGATCGCGTGCGCGATCCGCGCCGGCCCGGGAGTGAACAGCAGGATCGCGAAGGCGAACGCCGGCACGACCGTCGCGTATGGCACGGCGAAACGCGCGCCGTACAGGAAGGTTGGTGTGATCAGCACGAACAGCGGCATCATCACGAACGCCTGCCGCAGGTCGCCGGCGACGAAGGCTCCGATCAGGAAGATCAACAGTCCGCAGCAGAGCCGCAGGTGGGTCGCCCAGTCGGCGTTCGTCAACACCCGGGCGCCGAAGATGCAGAGGAAGGCGAGCACCAGCGAGAAGCAGCCGAGGATCGTGACGCCGGTCGGAACGAGGTCCGGGCGCAAAAGGCCGAACAGCACTGTCACCAATCCACCGGCTCCGTAGAGCAAGATCGATGCGTACCAGCCAGTCTTCGCCGAAAGTCCGATCTCCTCGAGTTCCTGGGTTACGTCTGCCGCACCCTCAAGACGGAGTTTCGCCGCCCTGTCTTCTGCCTTCGATGAGTCGGAGATTGTCTGAGCGAGACCGCGCTGAGCCACGGTTGTCACCTCGATGTCCTCCATTGCGAGGCTTATCGTCGGCCTACCGCGCAAGCGTTATTTTGGACGCGTTACATAAGTGGTGCGTCCACGTCCAGATCGCGCTTGGTTGAGCCAAATGCCGAGTTCTGGATGGGGTCTGCGCCGGTCGAACAAACGTTGAGAAACGCGCGGATCCTTAGTAACCAAGCGAAAAGAAGGCGTTTCCGGCGTCGTGCGCGAGGTGGACGAGCGGCTCGGGCCAGACTCCGAACACGACCGAGGCCAGCGCGGCCAGCGCGGCCACAACGACGAGCTCGATGTGGGCCGAGGAATCGGCCTCGGGCGCGGCCCCGGCAAGCGCTACGGAGTCATCGGCGGCCGATTCGGCCGACGGCCGCTTTTCGCCGCCGGGAGACATCCAGATCGCCGCGATCACACGCAGGTAGTAGCCCAGCGACATCGCCGAACCGAGCACGATCACGACCGCAAGCCAGGCGTAGTCACCGTCGATCGCCGCCTGCACGAGAAACAGCTTGCCGATGAAACCCGCGGTGATCGGCAGGCCCGACAGCGCGATCATGCTGATCGTCATCGCCCAGGCGAGTACGGGGGCCTCACGGCCCAGATTCTGGATTCCGCGCAGCCCGTCGCCCGCGCCGGCACGCTCACGCGCGACGATCACCGCGAAAGGCGCGAGATTCATGAACAGATAGACGAGCAGATAGAAGACCGTCGCCTGGGCGCCGAGCGCGGTGCCGACGACGACACCTGCAAGCAGATATCCGGCCTGCGCCACGCCGGAGTAGGCGAGCATCCGCTTGAGCGACTGCTGGCCCAGCGCGCCGAGGTTTCCGATCACGACGGTCACCGTCGCGAGGATCGCCAGCACGATTCCCCAGTGATCGTGGATCGCCGGAATCGCCTCGCCCGTGAGGCGCAGCAGCACCGCGAACGCCGCGGCCTTGGTGGCCACCGCCATGAACGCGGTGACCGGAGTCGGCGCACCTTCGTAGACGTCCGGGGTCCATTGGTGGAACGGCGCCACCGACGCCTTGAAGCACAGGCCGACGAGCGTCAGCGCCACGCCGACCAGCAGCAGCGGCTCACTGCCGACGGCCGGCTTGGCAACCGCGTCGGCGATCGCCTGGAAACCGGTCGAGCCGGTGGCGCCGTAGATCAAGGCGAGTCCGTAGAGCAGCGTCGCCGAACCGAGCGAGCCGATGATCAGGTACTTCAGACCCGACTCGAGCGAGCCGTTACGCCGCAGATCGGCCGCGCAAAGCACGTAGAGCGGGATCGAGAACAGCTCGAAGGCAAGGAACAGCGTGACGAGGTTCTGCGCCGCCGCCAGCATCGCCATGCCGAGCACCGCGGTCACGAGCAGCGAGTAGAACTCGCCGTGCCCGGCCTCGGTCAAGGTGGTCGAGCGCCAGGCGAGCACTGCCGCGCCGAGTGCCGAAGCGATGAACAACAGACTGAGCACGATCGCCAGGTCGTCTACGCGCAGCGCGCCGCTGAGCACCGCGAAGGCGGGGTCGTGAAGGCGCAGCGCGAACAGCACGCCGGCCGCAACCAGGGTGCCGACGGCGACGAACGGCGTCGCGCCGCGCTGGAAGAAGCGACCGCCGAACAGCGATACGAAGATCGTCGCGACGGCGCCGCCGGCGAGCACGAGGTACGGCGCCAGCGGCGCGTACTCGACTGAAGGTGCGTGGACGGCGGCGATCACGGTTTCGCCTGCCCTGTCGACTCGGCCGCGCTCGCGACTGGCGTGCCGGTCGCGCTCGCGGCGCCGGCGATCTCCTTCGCCGCCGGCTCGATCTTCGAAACCACGAACTGCGGATAGACGGCGAGCGCGAGGATCACAATCACCGCCGGGGCCAGCAGACCCAGCTCGGAGGCGTTGAGCTCGCGCGAGCGGCCCTCGGGCGCCTCGCGGTTGTGCATCGAGCGCTGGAAGAAGCGGATCATGTAAACGGCGGACAGCGCGACGCCGACCGTCGCGATCGCCCCGTACACGAAGACACTGCTGAACGCGCCGAAGAGGATGTAGACCTCGCCGACGAAGTTCGCCGAGCCGGGCATCGCCAACGTCGCCAGCGCGACGATCAGGAACATCGTCGCGAACAGCGGCGCCTTTTTCGCCATCCCACCCATCGCGTTCAGCGACTCGCTGCCGGCGCGCTCGGCGAGGTAGCCGATGATCAGGAATAGACCGACCACGACGACGCCGTGGTTGATCATCTGCAGGATCGCCCCCTCGCTGCCCTTCGGGTCGAGCGAGAAGATGCCCAGCAGCACGAAGCCGATCTGCGCGATCGACGAGTAGCCGACGACAAGACGGGCGTTGTCCTGGCTGAAGGCCATCACGGAGCCGTAGACGATGCCGACGACCGCGAGTATGAGCATCACGTCCTGGAAGTACTGAGCGGCGTCGGGCATCAGCGGCAGCACGACCCGCAGGAAACCGAATGCGCCGAGTTTGGCGACGACTGCCGAGAGCGTGATCAGCACCGGCAGCGGCGTCGCCTTGTAGGTGTCCGGCATCCAGCCGTGCAGCGGCGGGATCGGCATCTTGATCAGCAGCGCCAGCGCGAAGCCGATGAAGATCACCTGCTGGGCACCGCTGCTGACGGTGTTCGCCGCAAGGTCCGCGAACAGGAAGCTGAGGTCGCTGCCGTTCTGCGAAGCGGCGGTCACGCCGAGACCGACCGCCGCGGCGAGCATCAAAAGGCTGCCGGCCAGCGTGTAGATCACGAACTTCAAGGTCGCGGCGCGGCGGTCGACGCCGTCAGCGCTGTTGCCCCAGATGCCGATCAGCATGTAGAACGGCACCAGCAGCAGGTCGAAGAAGAGAATGAACAGGATCAGGTCCTGCGCAAGGAAGGCGCCGATCGTGCCGGTCTCGGCGACCGCCAGCAGCACGTAGAACAGGCGCGGCTGGTCCCACTCGCGGTAGCTGGCCGCAAAGGTCGCGATCGTCCAGGCACCGACGGTCAGCGCGATCAAGAACACGTTCAGGCCGTCGAGCCCAAGGGCGTAGTGGATTCCGAGCTGCGGGATCCAGTCTTCCGTGACGACGCCCTGCAGGCCGCCGCTGGTCTTGAACTTCAGCAGCACAGGGATCAGGAAGCCGACCTGCACGAGCGTGGTCAGAGCGGCGACCGGGCCGACCTGTCGCGTCGGCACGCAGGCGGCGATCGCGGCGCCGACGAGCGGCAGGATGAGTAGCAGCGTCAGGCCCATCGCGTCACCTCGCCACCACGTAGAAGTAGAACGCGACGACGGTCACGCCGCCGATCACCGACATCGCGTAGCCGCGCACAAGGCCCGACTGCAGCTCGCGCACGCGGCGCGCGCCGCCGCGCACCAGGTGCGTCGTGCCGTCGACGATGCCGTTGACGACGAAGTGTTCGATCACGTCGTTGCAGAAGCGCGCGAAGGCTGCCGTCGGCCGCACGATGGTGCGGTCGTACAGCGCGTCGAAGTACCAGGCGTGGGCGAGGAAGCCCTGGGTGCGCGCGAAACGCGCGGCCAGCGCCGCGGTTACGCCGCGCCGCTTGATGTAGGCCCAGTAGGCGATGCCGATGCCGGTCAACGCGATCGCCGCGCCGATCGCGAGGCCGGTCCACTCCTCGCCGGCCGACGGGAAGTTGTTGGCGACCTTGGAGTCGTCGAAGACCGGCTCCAGGAAGGTCTCGATCACCTTCGTAACGCCGGGGATCTGCAGTGCGCCGGCCGTGATCGCCAGGAACGCGAGCGTGCCCATCGCGACCTTCATCTCCGGCTCACGCTCGGCGATGTGGTGGTCGGCGCCAGGGAAACCGACTTCGGTGTCCTCGTGCTCGCCGGTCGCGGGGTTGGTGTGGTCGCCGTGCGCGAGGTGGCCGCCCTCAAGCTCCTTCGCCTCGTCGCAGCTGTCGCCGTGAAACACCAGGTAGACCGCGCGCATCGAGTAGAACGCCGTCAGCAGCGCGCCGACGTACATCGCGATCGCGATGTACACGTAGCCGCCGCCGCGATGGAGTGTGAAGCCGATGATCTCGTCCTTCGAGAAGAAGGCCGAGAGAAACGGGAAGCCCGCGAGCGTGATCGCGCCGATCGTGAAGGCTGCGTAGGTGAACGGCATCGCCTTGCGGAATCCGCCCATCTTGCGCACGTCCTGGATGCCGCCCATCGCGGCGATCACCGAGCCGGCGCTCATGAATAGCAGCGCCTTGAAGAAGGCGTGCGTCATCAGGTGGAACATCGCGGCGCTGTAGGCGGCCGCGCCCGCGCCCGCGATCATGTAGCCGATCTGGCTCATCGTCGAGTAGGCGATGATGCGTTTCAAGTCCGTCTGCACCAGCGCGGTGGTCGCCGCAACCAGCAGCGTCACGGTGCCGAGCACCGTCGCGGTGATCGCGGCCGTCTGGGAAATCTCGAAGAACGGGTGCATGCGGCAGATCAGGTAGACACCGGCGGTGACCATCGTCGCCGCGTGGATCAGCGCCGACACCGGCGTCGGACCCTCCATCGCGTCGGGCAGCCAGGTGTGCAGCGGCACCTGCGCCGACTTCGCGAACGCGCCGACCAACAGCAGCAGCGCGGCGGCCGTGAACGTGGCCGACGGCGAGACCGTGAAGGCGTCGTCCGCGTTGGCGAGCAGCGTCGGGATCGTCAGCGTGTGCAGCTCGTGCCACAGCAGGTAAGCCGCGACGACGATGCCGATGTCGCCGAGCACGTTCACCACGAAGGCCTTGATGCCGGCGGCGGTGGCGGTCTTGCGGCGGTACCAGAACGAGATCAGCAGGTAGGACGCCGCACCGACGAAGGCCCAGCCGACGACCAGCAGCAGCAGGTTGCCGGCCAGCACCAGCAGCAGCATGCTGAAGACGAAGAAGTTGAGGTAGGAGAAGAAGCGCCGGTAGCCCTGGTCGCTCTTCATGTAGGCGACCGAGTACAGGTGGATCAGCGCCGAGACACCGGTCACGACCAGCGCCATCATTGTCGAGAGTGGGTCGACGTAGATGTCGAAGCGGAAGTCCACGCCGAAGGCCTGCGCGTATTTGAAACCGCCGAGCAGATGGCGTGACTCCGGGTCCATTCCGAGCAGCTGCACGAGGCAGGCGATCGCCGCGCCGAAGGCGAGGAAGATCGCGGCCGTGCCGATCCAGCCGGCGGCGTTCTCGGAGAGCTTGCGGTAGCCGAGCCCGATGATCAGCGCGCCGGCCAACGGCGTCAGCAGCAGGATCCAGCCGAACAACAGGTCGGAATGCGGCCGCGCCCCTTCCGCGAAGTCGGCGGCATGAGCGATCAGCGGCGCGAGCGTGGCGGCGATCACGCCGGGTCCTTCAGGCTGTCGAGCTCGTCGATGTCGATCGGCAGCTTGTTGCGGTAGACCGCGACGATCAGACCGAGGCCGACGACGACCTCGCAGGCCGCGACGACCATCACCACGAGCGCAAAGATCTGGCCGTCGCCGTTGCCCCACATGCGCGAGAAGGCCACGAGCGAGAGGTTCGCCGCGTTCAGCATCAGTTCAAGACACAGCAGCATCACCAGCGGGCTGCGGCGCATCAAGAGGCCGCCCGCGCCGATGCAGAAGATCACGGCCGAGAGCGCGATGTACCAGGCGATGTTCACTGCTCGGCACGCCCCTCTTCGTCCAGCTCGGCGAGCCCACGGCGACGGCGCGAGAGCATCACGGCGCCGACCGCGGCGACCGTCAGCAGGAACGAAGCCACCTCGAACGGCAGCAGAAAGCGCGTAAGCAGCAGCTCACCGATCGCGCCGGGGGTGCCGAAGCCGGCGTAGAGCTTGCCGCCCTGGCTGTCGAGGCCCTTCAACAGCGAGCCGCCGATCGCAAGCGCGAACACGACCAGCAGTGCGCCGCCGAAGAGCGGCGCCAGCGCGCGCGGAATCCCGGCCTGGTCGAGCGGCTCGTCGGCGCCGCCGACGTAGGAGACGACGAACACATAGAGCACCATCACCGCCCCGGCGTAGACGATCAGCTGCGCAGCGGCGAGGAACTCGGCGTAGAGCAAGAGGAAGAGGATCGCCAGCGCGATCAGGTGGATCACCAGCGCGAGCACGCTGAAGAACGGGTTCTTCAAGGTGACGACGGCGATCGCGCCGCCGATCGCACCGGCCGCGGCAAGGAAGAAGAGGATCGCAACCATGCCCGGGCTACTCGCCTTCGCGGCGCAGCGGCGTGCGCTCGATCGGCTCGGCCAGGAGCATCTCCTTCGTGAAGATCAGGTCCGAGCGGTTGTAGTCCGAGAGCTCGTAGTCGTGGCCGAGGGTGATTGCGTCGAATGGGCAGGCGACCTCGCAGTAGCCGCAGAAGATGCAGCGCGCGAGGTTGATCTCGTAGACGGCGGCGTAACGCTCGCCGGCAGAAGTCGGGTTGTCCGGGTCGTTGTCGGTCGCGACCACGCGGATGCAGTCGGCCGGGCAGGCCGCCGCACACAGCGAGCAGCCGACGCACTTCTCGAGGTCCGTGTCTTCGAACTTGTGCAGCTTGTGCCGGCCGCGGAAGCGCGGGAACACCGGCGTCTTCTCTTCCGGGTACTGGATCGTGACCGGACCCTCGACCAAGCGACCGAGCGTCGTCTTCAGGCCACGCAGCGTCTCGCCGAAGGCGCGGTAGAGCGCGCCGCTGCCGCCCGCATCGGGGCCGCGCTGCACTTCGATCACGTCGGCTGTCGGTTCGTAGGGGGTCATGT
>JBOGYW010000026.1:0-31186 GCA_050696815.1 Solirubrobacterales bacterium
GCTCCGTGGCGAGCACCGCGTATTCCTCCATCTGCTGCGCGCGCAGATACGCCGGCAGGCTCGCGTCGGCAGATGGCCCGAAGGCGATCAGTCGCTCACCGTCCTTCCAAACGAAGTCTTCGCGCGAGGTTTCTAAATCGTCGAGCAGGCTCACCGGGGCAGCCTATTCGGGCGTCCGCGTGGAGGCGTACATTCGATACGAACACCTGTTCGTGTCTGGATGAGCAGGTGCGGCGCCCCTTTCAGGTCGCGACGGGTCTGTGGACCCAACGCCACGGCGCACTTCGGGTCAACCGGCTCGAAGGGACCGAAAGGAGGTGTGCATGGAGACAGCATTAGTACTGGTATGTCTCACCACGCTGCTGCTCGTTGTGCGATACATCGAGTAGTCCGAAACGGGAAAGGGGCCCCATCTGGGGGCCCCTTTCTCAAAGTGGAGGTCAACATGGATTGACAACACTCACACCGATATGCCTCGGACACGATCTTACTGGATAGTTCGGCTACGGCGCAACCGGATTCTCAGAGGCCGCTTTCGCGGCAGCTCCTTCGGCCTCGGCCACAACGCCACGCCGCCTCTCAGCATTGGTCAGCGCACGCGCATACGCACGCCCACTCGCCCAAACTGTGTCGGTTGCGACACCCTGGCCAGACGCTTCACGACCATCGATCTCGATGATCACCGAGACCTCGCCGATCGAGTCTGGACCAGAAGTCACCGACTGAACGCGGTATTCGTTGAGCACCGGCTTGATTCCGACGACGTTGTTGATCGCATCGAAGAGCGCCTCGATTGTGCCGTTGCCGGTGCCTTTGCCCTCGGCCTGTTCGCCGTCGGGCTTGGTCATCTTCACGGTCGCGGTCGGCTGGCCCTCGGAGGCGCTGTGCAGCTCGAACGATTCGAAGATCCACGCCTTCGAGTCGTCGCGCATCTCGTCGTTGACGATCGCCTCGAGATCCATCGCGTTGACCTCCTTCTTGCGGTCCGCGATCTCCTTGAACGCCTTGAACGCGTGGTTGAGGCGCTCGCCGTCGATCTCGTAGCCCAGATCGGCCAGTGCGTTCTTCAGCGCGTGCCGGCCCGAGTGCTTGCCAAGCACCAGGTTGTTGCCGGTCACGCCGACGGTCGACGCCTCCATGATCTCGTAGGTCTGCGGGTTCTTCAGCACTCCGTCCTGGTGAATGCCAGCCTCGTGCGCGAATGCGTTGCGTCCGACGATCGCCTTGTTCGGCTGCACCGGGTAGCCGGTCATGCGGCTGACCAGGCGACTGGTACGAGCGATCTCCTGAGTGTTCATGCCGGTCCACAGGCCGCCGATCTTCTCGCGACGCGTGCGCAGCAACATCGCGAACTCCTCCAGCGATGTGTTGCCGGCGCGCTCGCCGATGCCGTTGATCGCGCCTTCGACCTGTCGGGCTCCGGCCATTACGCCCGCGAACGAGTTGGCGACCGCCAATCCCAGGTCGTCGTGGCAGTGGACGGACACGGTGACCTTGCGCAGGTCGGGCACACGCTCGTAGAGCGCGGTGAACATTGCCGCGTACTCCTCCGGGATCGCGTAGCCGGTCGTGTCCGGCACGTTGATCGTCGTCGCGCCTTCGTCGATCGCAATCTGGATGCACTCGGCCATGAAGTCGATGTCGCTGCGCGACCCATCTTCCGGTGAATACTCGACGTCGTCGCAGTAGGACTTCGCATGCGCAACCGAGGCCTTGACCTGCCCCTTGACGTTCTCGCGCGTGGTCTGCAGCTTGTACTTGATGTGCAGATCGCTGGTGGCGATGAACGTATGGATGCGCGGTCGCTCGGAGTCCTTGATCGCATTCCACGCCGCATCGATGTCCTGGAAGCTGCTGCGCGCCAGCGCGCAGATCACCGGGCCGTGAACTTCGCGCGCGATCGTCTGCACGGCTTCGAAGTCGCCAGGTGAGGTGATCGGGAAGCCGGCCTCGATGATGTCAACGTTTAGACGCGAGAGCTGCTGGGCGATCTCCAGCTTTTCCGCAGCGTTGAGCGAGATCCCCGGGGACTGTTCGCCGTCCCGCAAGGTCGTGTCGAAAATCTTTACTCGGTCTTCTGGCTTTCCGGCTTGTACTTCAACGGGTTCCATTTGAACCGTCTCCTTTGAGTTCTTCTCTTGAATTACGTATTCGCTGTGGTGTGTGGCGGTCCTAGATCGCGTGGACCGCGCGCGTAATTAGTTCCCCCGAGGGGGAAGGAGAAGAAGTCGAAGGGTGTTGCGGAAAGTCACCACTCCGAACAATGTAACACGGGTGGCAAGACGCAACGACGCTATTTGACGTTTTGTCGACTGCCCCTGTGCGGCAACGACTCCCGCACAAACCGCCAGTAAAAGTCAAACCCCAGCATGCCGACGAGCCCACCGACAACCGCGGGCGGCGCCTCACGCAAGTCCGTCAGCCACCCGACCGTCAGCCCAGCCAGCAGACCGATCCCACCGGCCGCAGTCGAGAGAGTGACCGGCGCGGACTTGCGGTTGTGCCATGGCTCGCGCGGAAGATCGTCGCGGTAGTCCTCCCAGTCCTTCGAAGGCCAGGCCATGACTAGAAACTTACGACGTGGCCGTCCTGGAAACCCTCAAGGGCGAGGATCTCGTCGATCAGGTCCCGCGGGATTTCCTGGTGCGACGTGATCGCGAGCACGGCGTTTGCGCTTTCGCCGCCGGCTCCGATCACCGCGTTGTCGATGTTTACGCCCTTGTTGCCGAACAGCGTTCCCACCTTGCCGAGCATGCCCGGCATGTCGGCGTAACGGAAGAACGCGATGTGGTCGGCGAACTCCAAGTTGAAGTCCTGTCCGTAGACGAGCACCAGACGCGGAAGGTTCTTCGGGCCGAGGCCGGTGCCACCGACGACGATCTCGTCGCCGTTGCTGTGCACGCTCACCTTGATCAGCTCGGTGAAGTCCTCGGCCGTTGACGATGAAGTCTCGGAGACTTTGATGCCGCGCTCTTCGGCCAGCGCCGGCGCGTTGACCAAGTTGACTTCTTCCTCGGTGTGGCCTTCAAGGATTCCCTTCAAGACCGCAACGGTCAGCAGGCGGGTGTCGAAGTTGGCGAGCCGGCCCTGGTACTCGATCTCGATCGAGTCGACTGCGGGCGTCTCCGCCAGAGAAACGGCGAGCTTGCCAAGACGACCGGCCAACGGGATGAACGGCTCAAGGATCTTCATGTCCTCGCTGCCGACCTTCGGAATGTTCACGGCGTTCGAGACCATCTCGCCGCTCAGCGCTGCATCAATCTGCTCGGCCGTCTGCACGCCCGCGCGGTCCTGGGCCTCGGTGGTGGAGGCGCCGAGATGCGGCGTGACGACGACGTTGTCGAGCTCGAACAGCGGCGACTCGGTCATCGGCTCACTCGGGAACACGTCAAGACCGGCGCCGCCGAGCTTGCCGCTCTTCAGCGCGTCGAGCAGCGCGTCGTAGTCGACGAGCCCGCCGCGCGCCACGTTCAGCACGCGCGCGCCGTCCTTCATCTTCGCCAGGCGCTCTGCGTTCAGGAAGCCCTTGGTTTCAGGCGTGTTGGGCAAGTGGATCGTCAGGAAGTCGGCGCGCGAGAGGACCTCGTCCTCATCCGCTGCCTTTTCCACACCCAGCTCGGCGTAGCGCTCGGCGCTGACGAACGGGTCGTAGGCGACGACCTCCATCTGGAACCCGCGCGCTCGCGCGGCGACGAGCTGGCCGATCCGGCCGAAGCCGAGGATGCCCAAAGTCTTTTCGTAGACCTCCACCCCGCCGTACCTGCCGCGCGCCCATTCGCCACCCTTCAGAGCGCTGTCGGCTTGGGCGACGTTTCGCGCGACGGCCATCAGCAGCGCCATCGTGTGCTCCGCGGCGGTGACGATGTTCGACTCCGGCGCGTTGGCGACGATGATGCCGCGCTTGGTCGCCGCGGGTACGTCGATGTTGTCCACGCCAACTCCAGCGCGGCCGATCACCTTCAAGTTCGTTGCCTTCTCGATCAGCGGCGCGTCGACCTGCGTGGCCGAGCGCACGAGCAGCGCGTCGAACTCACCGATCCGTGAGTTCAGCTCGTCGTCGGACCAATCGACACCGATCTCGACGTCGTACTTCGCCTGCAAGAGCGCCACGCCGGCATCGGCGATTTTCTCTTTGACGAGAACCTTCGCGGGCATTTAGCTAAGCACCGACCGTCACGCCGGCGTTCGCAAAGACCTCAAGCGCGGCGCCGACTCCGGCGCCCAGCTCGAAAGAGCCTCCAAGCTCGTTGAAAGTCAGTTCCAGCGCAGAAACGACGGTGACGATGTCGAACGGCCCGAAGTAGCCGCAGTGCGCGATGCGCACGATCTTGCCCTTCAGCTGCGATTGGCCACCGGCGATCGTGATGCCGTACTTGTCGCGCATCGTCTTCGTGACCTTGTTGCCGTCGATCCCGTCGGGAACGCTGATCGCGGTGACGACCGCGGCCTCCTCGGCGTCGAGGCCGAAGATCTCCCAGCCGTGTGCCTTTGCCGCAGCGCGGGCGGCGCGGCCGAGCAGGCGGTGACGCTCCCAGACGTTGTCCATGCCCTCTTCGAGGATCATGTCGGTCGCTTTGCCCAGCGCCATCATCAGGTTGACGGGCGGCGTAAAAGGTGAGTCCGGCGGGTCCTTCTTTTGGCCCTTGTCGGCCTTCAGCCAGTCGAAGAAGAAGCGGCCTTCGGGCCGGGCGGCGGCACGCTCGAGCGCGGCTGGGTTCGCCGAGGCGAAGCCCATGCCCGGCGGCAACATCAAAGCTTTCTGCGATCCGCTGACGACGACGTCGAGATTCCAGTCGTCTTGGTGCAGTTCGCCTGCGCCGATGCCGGAGATGGCGTCGACGACGACCAGCGCGTCGTGCTTGTGCGCGACCTCAGCGATCGCCTTGACGTCGTGCACGACGCCTGTGGAAGTCTCGGAGAAAGTCGTAAAGACGATCTCGATTCCGGGATTCTCGGTCAGTGCCTTGTCGACCGCATCGGGCTCGATCTGCGTGCCCCACTCGACGTCGAGGTAGACGAAGTCGGCTTGGTAGGCCTCGGCGAGGTCGCGCCAGCGCTCGCCGAACTTGCCGGCGCTGGTGACGAGCACCTTGTCGCCGGGACGCACGAGGTTGGCGAACGCGCTGTCCATGCCGCCGGTGCCGGAAGCCGCGAAGCAGAGCACCTGGTTTTGCGTGTCGAAGATCGTCTGCAGACTCTTCAGCGCCTTCTCGTAGATCGGCACGAAGGCCGGCGCACGGTGGTAGACAACCGGGTAGGCCATCTCCTGCGAGACCTCAGGCGGGATCGGCGTCGGGCCGGGCGTCTGGAGGTACGGCTTGATGTAAGGCGAGCTGGTCATGGGGCCAACAGATTAGCGCTGGTCCGGACGGCCGCGAACAGCGCTAGTCGACGGACCAACCGTCCGACGAGCTGATGATCACGAGGAACGCGAGCCAGGCGAGAATCGCGAGCGTCGAAAGGATCACACCCGTGATCCCGACCCAGAATCCGGCGACCGCGGTGTCGCGATGCTCGGTCGTCTTGCCGCTGCGGATGTTGTCCTGACCGCGCTGCCCGAAGAACACCGCCAGGCCCGAGGCGATCAGCGTGAGCGGACTTGCGATGCCGCCTGAAAGGAACAGCAATCCGAGCGAGATGCTGCCGGAGACGATGCTGATCACGGCTTGGTCGTTGCCGGGGCCGACTTGCTGCGGCTGAACGAAGGCGGGCGGACCACCGACAGCCGGCGGATTCGGCCGCGGCGGCGGGTCAGTCGGCACCCAGTAGGGCTGCTCGCCGGGTGGGAAGACGTAGTGACCGCGGCCAGGCGACTGCGCCTGGACCGCGGGCGGCGGAGCGTCGGATTCGCTCATCGCTCAGCCACCCGCGAGGGCGCCTTAGCCCTTGTGAAACTCCGTGTCGATCCAGTCCATGCCGGAGCGCAGCTCCTTGCCGACCGTCTCGATCTGATGCCCAGCGTGCTCTTCGCGCATGCGCGTGAAGTTCTCTTTGCCGGCCTTGTTCTCGGCGATGAACTCCTTCGCGAACTCGCCCGACTGGATCTCGCTGAGGATCTCCTTCATTGCGGCGCGGCTCTCGGGACCGATCACACGCTTGCCGCGAGTGAGGTCGCCGTACTCGGCCGTGTTGCTGATCGAGTATTCCATGCCGGCGATGCCCTTCTCGTAGAGCAGGTCGGCGATCAGCTTCAGCTCGTGCAGGCACTCGAAGTAGGCGAGCTGCGGGTCGTAACCCGCTTCGACCAGAGTCTCGAAGCCGGCCATCACCAGCTCGGTGGCGCCGCCGCAAAGGACTGCCTGCTCACCGAAGAGGTCGGTCTCGGCTTCGTCCTTGAAGGTCGTCTCAATCACACCGCCGCGCGTGCAGCCGATGCCCTTGGCGTAAGCCAGAGCGAGATCGCGCGCATTGCCGGTGGAGTCCTGCTCGACGGCGACGAGTCCGGGGACTCCGCCGCCCTCTTCGAACTGCGAGCGCACCAGGTGGCCGGGGCCCTTCGGCGCGACCATCGCCACGTCGATGCCTTCGTCCGGCTTGATCTGGTCGAAACGAATCGCAAAGCCGTGGGCGAACATCAACAGGTTGCCCGGCGCGAGGCCGTCCTTGATCTGGTCGAGATAAAGATCTGCCTGCAGCTCATCGGGCAGCAGGATCATCACTACATCACCGAGGCTCGCGGCCTCTGCGATGTCGACGACCTTCAGGCCCTCGGCTTCAGCCTTGGCCACGGAAGAAGAGTCGGGACGCAGGCCGACGATCACGTCGACGCCGGAGTCCTTCAAGTTCAGTGCGTGCGCGTGCCCCTGGGAACCGAATCCGAGGATCGCGACTGTCTTGCCATCAAGCTTTGTTAGGTCTGCATCGTTGTCGTAAATCATGCGGGCGAGGCTATCGCAACTTTGTCGTACGGCGATGGGCCGTGATCTAGTATCCGGCCCGTTCTTATGAGCGCAAAAGGAGCAGTTTTGCCAGTCGAATGGACCAACGCCGGAGAGCAGTACGGCGACATCAAGTACGAGCTTCACGAGGGCATCGCGAAGATCACGATCAATCGCCCGGAAGTTCGCAACGCCTTCCGCCCGCAGACGCTTTTCGAGCTGTCCGATGCGTTCAACCGCGCGCAGAACGACACCAGCGTCGGTGTGATCGTTCTCACCGGCGAAGGCCCCGACGCCTTCTGCTCCGGCGGCGACCAGCGCATCCGCGGTGACGACGGCTACATCGGCGACGACGAGGTCGCCAAGCAAGGCGTCGGCCGGCTCAACGTGCTCGATCTGCAGATTCAGATCCGCCGCTGCCCGAAGCCGGTCGTCGCAAGCATTGCCGGCTACGCGATCGGTGGTGGCCACGTGCTGCACATCGTCTGCGACCTCTCGATCGCGGCCGACAACGCGCGCTTCGGTCAGACCGGTCCGAAGGTCGGTTCCTTCGACGGCGGCTTCGGCGCCGGCTATCTCGGCGCAATCGTCGGACAGAAGAAGGCCAAGGAGATCTGGTTCCTCTGCCGCCAATACGACGCCCAGGAAGCGCTCGACATGGGGCTCGTCAACACCGTCGTGCCGCTCGACCAGCTCGAAGACGAAACCGTGAAGTGGTGCAAAGAGATGCTTGCGCTCTCTCCCCTCGCGTTGCGCATGCTGAAGGCTTCGTTCAACGCCGCGACCGATGGCATGGCCGGCGTACAGCAGCTCGCCGGTGACGCGACGCTGCTGTTCTACATGAGCGACGAAGCCCAAGAGGGCCGCGACGCTTACGTGCAGAAGCGCGATCCGGACTTCACGAAGTTCCCGAAGCGGCCGTAGTGGGCGCGGCTTCGGTCTGGATCAAGGCGGCGCGGCCAAAGACGCTGCCGGCCGCGCTCGCGCCGGTCACCGTCGGCACCTGCCTCGCGGCCGGGCCGGCAGACACGTTCAGCCTGCCGATTCTGCTTGCGACGATCATCGGCGCGCTGTTCATCCAGATCGGCACCAATCTGTCGAACGACTACTCGGACGCCCGGCGCGGCGCCGACACCGAGGACCGGCTCGGCCCGGTGCGCGTGACCGCCGGCGGACTGGTGCCGCCGAAGTACGTGCTTTACGCGACGTGGATCGCCTTTGGAATCGCGGCGTTGGCCGGCGTCTACTTGGTGATCGAGGCGGGCTGGCAGCTGCTGATCGTTGGTGCGGCTTCGATCGTCGCCGGCGTGCTTTACACGGGTGGCCCGCGACCATACGGCTACGAAGGCCTCGGCGAACTCTTCGTGTTCCTGTTCTTCGGCGTCGTCGCCGTCACCGGTTCGTACTTCGAGCAGACGGAGCATGTGATCTGGGAGGCCGTCGCGCTCTCCGTGCCGGTCGGCCTGCTCGCCTGCTCGCTGCTGATGGTCAACAACATCCGCGACATCGACACCGACCGGCGCGCAGGCAAAAAGACGCTCGCTGTGCGACTCGGCCGCGCGCGCATGCGACGGATCTTCACCTACACGCTGCTGACCGCCTTTGCGCTGATTCCGCTGATCTGGATCGCGAGCGGGCTGACGGCGTGGATCAACCTCGCCCTGCTCGCCCTGCCGCTGCAGCCGCCGCTCGCACGCGCTGTGCGCGACCGCACCGACGGCGCCGCGCTCAACCAGGCTCTGGCCGACAGTGCCCGCCTGGAGCTGGTCTTCTGCGTGCTGCTGTCCATCGGCCTGCTGCTCAGCTAGCCGTGAACGCGTAGGTTTTGGCCGTGCGCATCGAGCGGGTCGACCTATTTCCAGTCCGGCTGCCGTTGGCCCGGCCGTTCGTCACCGCGGCCGGTGGCATCGAATCGCGCGAGCTCGCCGTCTTGCAACTGACCGACAGCGACGGCCACGTCGGTCTCGGTGAGATCACCCCCTACCCCGCGCCTGGCGCAACGGGCCTAGACGAGTTCGTGCGTGCTTTCGCGCTGGAGGTGATGCCGCGGCTCGACGGCTGCGATCTCGACGACACCTCAAAGCAGATGGAGCACTTCGCCAAGCGCGTGCAGGCGCCGCTCTACGCCGCCATAGACACCGCGCTGCTCGATCTGCAGGCGCACGGCGCAGGCGTTCGCTTCGCCGAACTGCTTGGCGAACCGGTGAAGCCATCCGTAGCCGTGAACGCGACTGTCGCATCCGTAGACGCCGACCAGGTCGCCGAGGACGGCAAGGCCGCACGCATCGGCGGATTCACGACGATCAAGCTGAAGGTCGGCCTGCCGGAGGACAAATGGCGCGTCGCGGCGCTGCGCAACGCCGTCGGCTACGACACACGGATCCGGCTTGACGCAAACGGCGCGTGGTATTCCGGCGAGGCAGTCGAACTGCTGGGCGAACTCACCGAGCACGGCATCGAGCTGATCGAGCAGCCCGTCAAGGCCGACGACCTGATCGGGATGCACAAGGTGCGCGAAGGGCTGGTCGTGCCGGTCGTCGCCGACGAAGGCGTCCGCACGCTCGAAGACCTCGAGAAACACATCGCGACCGGCGCTTGCGATGGAGTCGCGATCAAGCTCTCGCAGGTCGGCGGTCCCACGCGAGCCGGTGCACTCGCCGATCGCGCGAAGGCGGCCGGACTGTTTTCGATCGTCACCAGCACGCTCGACGGACCGGTCGGCCTCGCGGCGTCGCTGCATTTCGCGGCCGCCCGCGAAGAGATCGATCTCGCGTGCGGGCTTGCCACCGCGGACATCTTCGCCGCGACCTACGCAACTGGCCTACCGGAGATCACCGGCGGATCGATGCAGCTTGCGCCGCGCTACGGACTCGGGCTTTCGCTCGACGAAGCGGCGCTCGCCGAATACGCGATCGACTTCAGCTAAAACGCAGCTCGAGGAAGCGCTCGACCGCGGCGGCGGCGGCTTCCGGCTCTGCGATGTGCACCGCGTGACCGGCATGCGCGATCGATACGTGGATCGCGTCAGGCAACGTGCCGGCCATTCGGTCAGCATGAGCGGTGTATACGGCGTCGCGTTCGCCGGTAATCAGCAGCACCGGCACCTCGACCACCCGCAGGCGTTCCCACATCGGCTCGTAGGCCGCCTGCCCAATCCCGCGCAGCGCTGCCGCGAGCGCCTGTGGATCATGCGACAGCCGGTCGGGCCGCTGCCGCTCGATCACCTCGGATGACTGGCCGCTGAGCGCCGGAACCTTCTCCCAAAGTTCAACGAACTCCTCGATCGGTGCGCTTTCGATCCGCCCGGCCATCGCGGCGTCGCGACTGCGCCGGCTGGCGCGATCGACCGGATTCTCGATGCCAGGGATTCCGCTTTCAAGGATCAATCCAGAGACGTGCGAATGAGCGTGCAGCGCCAGATCCATCGCCACCCGTGCGCCCTGTGAGTAGCCCCAGACGATCGCCGCTTCGACCGCCAGATCGGCCATTTCTTCGAGCACATGCTCACGCACGCTGTCGACGCTCGGTTCGCCGCTCTGAAGGGCCGTTTCGCCGTGACCGAGAAGCTCGATAGCGTGGATCTCACGGCCGCCGGGCAGATGATCAATCGTGGTTTGCCACGATTGTGGGGTCTGCGCAAAGCCGTGCAGCAGAATCAACGGAGTGTTTGAGATTTCAGTCATCGCGTGGATCGTATGGATTTGACGAACGAAACATTTGCTCCCTTACGCGTATTGATCGATGAGTTCGTGCGCGCGGGCGTCGAACACGCGGTGATCGCACCCGGTTCGCGCAACGCGCCGATCGCCTACGCGCTGAGCGATCGCGACGAGCTGAAGACCTGGAGCGTGCTCGACGAGCGCTCTGCTGGTTTCTTCGCGCTCGGTATCGCGAAGTCCTCGCGCCGCCCGGTGATCGTGACCTGCACATCCGGTTCCGCGGCGGCGAACCTGCACCCCGCTGTCGTGGAAGCGTCGCACGCCGGGGTGCCATTGATCGTGCTCACGGCCGACCGGCCGCCGGAACTGCGCGACGTCGGCGCAGGCCAGGCGATCGATCAGATCAACCTCTACGGCTCGGCTGCACGCTGGTTTGTTGAAGCCGGAAATCATCAGCTCGACGAATCGACTCTACGGCACTTTCGTGCTCTGGGGTGCCGTGCCGTATTCGAAGCGACCGGTGCGAACCCCGGACCGGTGCAGATCAACCTGCCGCTGCGCGAGCCGCTGCGGCCGGAGCCGAGCGATCTCGGCGAGCTGCCTGGGACTCTGGCGGCACGTGGTCGCGACGACGGTGCACCGTGGACCGCCGCCCAGCATCCCCAGCCCGCAACGCCCGATCTCTTGGCACCGCTGGCCGCCGCCAAACGCCCGGTTTTCATTGTCGGAGAGCAACACACGCTCGGACTTGCAGCCGCAATCGCCGACCTCGCCGCCGCCGCCGGCGCACCGGTTCTGGCCGACGCGCTGTCGCAGCTCCGCCGCCACGAACTTGCTGAGCGCGCAACGATCGTCAGCGCCTACGACCTGATCCTGCGTAGCGCCGCAGCGCGCGCACAGCTGAAACCCGACCTGGTCGTGCGGGTCGGCGAGACGCCGACTTCGAAACCGCTGCGCGCGTGGCTCGGAGAACTCGATGCTGAACAGATCGTGCTCGACCCGCGCGGTGCCTGGCGCGAGCCGACCCGCGTCGCGGGCCAGATCTGGCAGTGCGATCCGCTGGCGACTGTCGCGGCGGCCAACGATCGAGTGACCGAGCCGACTGCCGCGCGTGGCTGGCTCAGCAATTGGCGGGTACTCGAGGCTGCAACCCAGTCGGCGATCGACCATGCGCTGCAAGGCGAAAGCTTCCCGTTCGAACCGGCGGTCTATCGCCACGTGCTTGCGAACCTGCAGGGCGGCGCGACGATCTTCAGCTCTTCCTCAATGCCAGTGCGCGATGTCGAAGCCTATGCAGGTATCGGTCGCGACGACGTGCAGTTCCTCTCGAACCGCGGCACCAACGGCATCGATGGAGTGCTGTCGACGGCGCTGGGCGTGCGTGCGCCGTACAACTGCGACCGCGTGATCGCCTTGATCGGCGACCTGGCCACGCTGTACGACATCGGCGCGCTCGCCACCGCAAAGAAACACGGCATCCCGATCACGATCGTCTGCGTCGACAACGCGGGCGGTGGGATCTTCTCGTTCCTACCTGTGGCAGCACACTCGGAACACTTCGAGGACAAGATCGCCGCCCCGAGCGGTATCGACCTGGAACCACTGGTGAAGGCCTTCGGCCTCGACTACTCGGCGCCCCACGACGCCGAGTCTTTGAGCGCGGCGGCGGAGAAGCCGGGATTCATCCATCTGAAGACCGATCGCGCCTCGAACAAGGCCGGCCACGACCGAGTGGTCGAGCACGTCCTCGAATCAGTCGGCGCAGCGCTGGCCGAAACCGGCGCCTTCCACTAAGACTCGCGGAGGACCGGGAGCAGGGCCGCAAACTTCGTTTCCGTCTCGGCCAACTCCGCTGCCGGATCGGAGTCACCGACGATCCCTGCGCCCGCGAACAGGCGCGCCTGCGGCCCGTCGATCAGTGCACTGCGCAGCGCAACGTGGAACTCCCCATCTTCGAACAGGTCCATCCACCCCACGCCGCCCGTGTACCAGCCGCGGTCGAGGCCCTCGAGCTCCCGGATCTTCACCGCGGCTTCGGGCCACGGCTCGCCGCCGACGGCCGGCGTCGGGTGCAGCATGCCGGCCAATTCGATCACCGGGCGCGGCTCGGTCAGCTGAGCGCGGATTGGGGTTGCCAAGTGCTGGATGTTCTTCACCTTGACCAGCTCCGGGTGCTCGCCGACAGCAACCCAGGCAGAGAGCCGACCCAGTGTGCGCTCGATCCGACGCACGACGATCTCGTGCTCGGTGCGGTTCTTCTCGTCTTCGAGCAGCTGGCGACCGAGCAGGTCGTCGGTCTCGGGGTCACCGCCGCGACGCATCGAGCCGGCCAGAGCCATCGTCGAAGCGCGGCGGCCCTCGCGGCGGATCAACAGTTCGGGCGACGCGCCGATGAACGTCGTCGTGTTGTGCCCCAGTGCAAACGACGTGCACTCGGGGAAGCGCGCCTGCAGCCCGCGCAGGGCGTTGACCGGGTCGATCGCGGAGTCGCGCCGCAACACGATCTCGCGTGCCAGCACGATCTTCTCGAACTCGCCGTCTTGGATCAGTCCCGCCGCCTCGGCGACGGCCCGTTCGTAGTGCTCGGGCGGTGCGGTTGAGTTGACCTCGGCCGCGCCCGGGCGCGCAACGAATTCCCGACCGCCCAGATCCTCGTCGAGCCGTAGCCGTTCCACCAGTGACTCCACGGCCGCCAGCTCTTGGGCCGCGTCGGAGTCGGGCTGCACTGCCACCGCGACTGTCATGCGCGCCTGCGCGTCCGCTCCACCCCGACTGCTGATCGACACGCTCGGCAGCACAAAGCCGATTCCCGGAGACTCACGCCAGGCGTCGGACCACGGCCCCTCGTCGTAAAACGAGAAGCCACCGACCCAGATCACGCCGGAGCCGGGCGGCGCGTCCGGGTCCTCGGCGAGATCGTCCACTTCTGCCGCCTCCAGCACGGCGCCGCAACCCTCCGCGACGGCGTCGAACCGGCCGTCTCCGCCGGAGATCACCTGCGCGGCGACCCCAAGCGTCGCCAGCGCGAAACCATCGTGCGCCGACTGCGCGAAGCTCGCCCATGGCTCGCCCTCGGATCGCGCGGCGGCAATGTGCGCCAAAGGATCCACGCCACCGGGAAGTCCCGCGGTGACCGCGGCGACGACCGGTCGCCCACTGGCACGAGCCCGTGTCAGCGCCGAATCAACTCGCGAAGCAAGCCGCGCATATGCCGCAGCGTCGAACCCGGCGTCCAGGGACGTCGCCGCGCCGGCAGCACGTCGCGATCGTCCCCAGAATGCCAAGTACGAACTCCTTTAGGTCTCTTTGCGCCCGCGCTGCACGGCGATCTCGCCAGTGCGGACCATCTCGATCAGGCCGAACGGCCGCACGAGCTCCTCGAATGCTTCGATCTTCTCGTCGCTGCCGGTCAGCTCGACCGTCACGGAACGCCGCGCCACATCGACGATACGGCCGCCGAAGATGTCCGCGAGCTGTGAGATCTCCTGGCGCGTGTGCGCGTCGGCGTCGACCTTGATCAGCGCCAGTTCGCGCGCGACCGTGTCCTCGGGTTCGAGGTCACGAATCTTCAGCACGTGGATCAGCTTGTGCAGCTGCTTGGTGACCTGGTCGATCGGGTGCTCGGCACCGTCGATCGTCAACGTGATGCGCGAGACCATCTCGTCATCGGTCGGGCCCACGGCGAGCGTGTTGATGTTGTATCCGCGCCGCGCGAACAGGCCGCTGATGCGCGCAAGCACACCGGGCTCGTTCTCGACGAGGATCGACAACACGTGCTTGCGGCCCATCTTGCGACCGCCCGTCGCCTGCAGATCTTCGAGGCGGAAGACTTCCTTTGTTCCTGGGTCGCCCATTTAGCCCACCATGTCCCTTGCGGCCTGTCCGGCCGGAATCATCGGATACGTGTTCTCTTCCTTGGTGACGCGCACGTCAACCAGCACCGGGCCTTCGTGCTCGATCGCCTCTTTGAACGAGTCGACGAGCACGCCCTTGTCGGTGACCTGCATGCCCTTCATGCCGTAGGCGTCGGCGAGCTTTACCCAGTCGGGGTGCTGGCCCGTGTCGACGTGGCTGTAGCGACCGTCCCAGAACAGCTCCTGCCACTGGCGAACCATGCCCAGGAAGCCGTTGTTCATCAAGAAGATCTTCACCGGGATGTTGTTGTCCGCCAGCGTCGCGAGCTCCTGAATGTTCATCTGCAGCGAGCCGTCGCCGCTGATGCACACGACCAGGTCCTCCGGGCAACCCATCTGGGCGCCCATCGCGGCCGGCAGGCCGAAGCCCATCGTGCCGGCGCCACCGCTGTTGATCCAGCGGCGCGGCTGCGGGAAGTCGTAGTACTGCGCCGTCCACATCTGGTGCTGGCCGACGTCGCTGGCGACGATCGCCTGGCCTTCGGTGGCCTGCATCATCGCTTGGATCATGTACTGCGGCTTGATCTCGCTGTCGCTGCTGTCCTCGTAGGTCAGCGGGTACTTCTCCTGCCAGTGGTGGATCTTGTCCCACCACTCGGAAAGGCGCGAACTGTCGACGTCAAGGCTCTTGTACTCGTCGACGAGGCGCGGCAGAATCTCCGCCGCGTCGCCGACGATCGGGATGTGCGCCGGCACGTTCTTGCTGATCTCGGCCGGGTCGACATCGATGTGGATGAACTTGGCGTTCGGCGCAAACTCGCTGAGCTTGCCGGTGATGCGGTCGTCGAAGCGCGAGCCGATCGCGACGATCAGATCGGCTTCATCCATCGCATAGTTCGCTGCGCGCGTGCCGTGCATGCCGAGCATGCCGAGCCACTGCGGGTGCGGCGCCGGGAACGAACCCAGGCCATTCAAGGTGCAGGTGACCGGGAAGTTGTCGCACATCGCCAGCTCGCGCAGCGGTTCGGAGGCGTTGCCGTTGACGACGCCGCCGCCGACATAAAGGATCGGCCGCTTGGCATTGGCCATCGCCTTCGCCGCAAGGCGGATCTGCTTTGCGTTGCCGCTGGTCGTCGGCTGGTAGCCGGGCAGGCTGACCGTGTCGATCGGCTCGTAGTCGATGTCGGCGCGGGAAAGGTCCTGCGGGATGTCGACGAGCACCGGACCCGGGCGGCCGGAGCGCGCCACGTGGAAGGCCTCGTGGATCGCCTTCGGGATGTCGCGCGGGTCGCGAATCATGATCGAGTGCTTGACGATCGGCATCGTGATGCCGGTGATGTCGGCCTCCTGGAAGCCGTCGGTGCCAAGCAGGTCGGTGCGGACCTGGCCGGTGATGAAGACAGTCGGAACCGAGTCCATCATCGCGTCGGCGATCGGCGTGACCAGGTTGGTCGCGCCGGGGCCGCTGGTCGCGAGCGCGACGCCGACCTTGCCGGTCGCCTTAGCATAACCCTCGGCCGCGTGGCCGCCGCCCGCCTCGTGTCGGACAAGAATGTGTTTGATGCCTGCGTCGTAGATCGCGTCATACGTCGGCAGGTTCGCTCCGCCCGGGTAACCGAACATCACGTCGACGCCCTCGTGTTTGAGTGCGTCCATCAATGCTTCAACTGCTCGCATCTGCTGTCCCTCCTTTCGTTCTCCGGACACGGGATTTCCGCGCGCCGCGAGACTTTGATGCGGTGGCTCGGCGGCGGATTTCGCCTCCTCGCCCTGGTGCGGTCACTGCGCTGTTTACGCGGCGCCGCCGGGGTAAGTCACTGAATTCGATTGGCCGGGCGCGCTGAAGGTCCGCGCCGCAGCCGTGTTTACAGGTTAACGACAAATCGGCAGCAATCGCCTGTAGGTTGACGATGAATCCAGAATTTCGATCGAGGGGGCCAGCCGATGGGAAGGGCAGTTATTCATTTTGAGATCACGGGCACCGATGGACCGGCGCTGCACAAGTTCTACGGCGAGCTGTTCGACTGGAAGATCGACGCGAACAACCCGATGAACTACGGCACGGTCGACCGCGAACAGAACCTCAACGCGGACGGCGTCGGCATCGGCGGCGGGATTGCGCAAGGGCCACAGGGCTACGGCGGCCACGTCACGTTTTACGTCGCGGTGCCTGACGTCGAGGAGGCGCTGCAGAAGGCCGAGTCGCTGGGCGGAACGCGCATGATGGGTCCTGAAGAGGTCTACGAAGGAATCGAGATCGGCCTGTTCACCGACCCCGAGGGTCACACGATCGGCGTGATCAAGGGTTGACCGATTCCTCGAAGTGAAAGCCCTCCGGCGCGACTAGTTCGTCCGGGTAGTCCATGTCCTCGCCACAGCGCGGGCAGACCTGGGTCGAGATCACAACGAGATTGCCGCAGTTCGGACACTCGCGGCGCGGGTCGGTGCGTTCGCTGCGGCTGAGAATCGCCGCCATCAGGCCAAATACCGGCAGCAGCGCGCCGACCAAAAACCAGATGAAGAACGAGGAGCCCTTGCTGCGACCGATGATCCCGGTCGTGATTGCGAGGGCGATCCAGACGACTGCGTAGTACACGGCTTCAGGGTAGGCGCTGCCGGCCCTCCTTCCCGGCGATCCAGCCCTGTCCGGGGAGACCGAGCTGGTTCGCCGGGCGAACTCTCTCTAGGTGAGGGCGCATCGAGATGCGCGTTCATCGTGCTCACTGCTTTGACCGCCGGGCCGCTCCGCTCGCAACGTTGGACAGTCCGAAAGCCGAGGGGGAAAGATGCGGCCGCCGGATCGCGTCGCGCGCGGAGGGCACAAATGCGGAAACATCTTCCAAACTACCACTCCTGCGGTAGCGATGACGCGCCGCTACCAGCGCGTATGAACTCAGAGACTGAGCTTCTCGCGAACGATCTTCGTGACCTCGCCGCCGTCGGCGCGACCCTGCGTCTCTTTCATCACGAAACCGATGATCGCGCCGATCGCCTTGGCGTTTCCGGACTTGAGATCTTCGACCGCCTGCGGGTTCGCTGCGAGCGCGGCGTCGACGATTCCGGCCAGCTCATCGCTGTCTCCCATCGCCGCGAGGCCCTCGGCCTCAACGATCGTGTCGGGCTCGCCCCCGTTCTCAACAAGCTTGTCGAGGACGGTCTTGGCGCCGGCGTTGGTCACAGCCTTGCTGCCGACCAGCTCGACGACGCGGGCCAACGCGGCCGGAGTGACCTTCGACTCGGCCGGATCCGCGTCGGCGCCGATGCGGGCGACGAGCTCACCGGTCACCCAGTCGCCGATCCGCTTGGCATCGGCACCATCTCCCGCTGCAGTCAAAACGGCTTCGAAGTAAGCACCGAGTTCGGCGTTGAAGGCCAGGAACTTGGCGGTCGGCTCAGCCAAGCCGATCTCGTTCTCATAGCGCTCAGCTTTTTGCAGCGGCAGCTCCGGCAATGTGGCGCGAATCTCCTCAATCAGCTTCTGCGCGGGCGCCAGCGTAACCAGGTCTGGCTCAGGGAAGTAGCGGTAGTCGTGCGACTCTTCCTTCGAGCGCAGAGACGTCAGTGAGCCGGACGACGGATCGAAGTGCAGTGTCTCCTGCGTGACCTTCTCGCCGGCGTTCAGTAGCGCCGTCTGGCGCGCGATCTCGGCGTCGATCCCGCGCTCGATAAAGCGGAACGAGTTCATGTTCTTCAGCTCGGTCTTCACGCCAAGCTCGGTTTCGCCGACCGGGCGGATCGAGATGTTCGCGTCGCAGCGCAGCGAACCCTCTTCCATGTTCACGTCGCTGACGCCGAGCTGCTTGACCGTCGCGCGCAGCAGCTGCAGCCATTCGCGCGCCTGCGCGCCGGAGTGGATGTCGGGTTCGGTGACGATCTCAACCAGCGGGGTGCCGCCGCGGTTGTAGTCCACGACCGTCTTGCCAGCGCCGTGGATACGACCCGACTCGCCGACGTGGATGTTCTTCGCGGCGTCTTCCTCCATGTGAGCACGGTGGATGCGTACGCCCGCGAGTTCGCCGTTCGAACAGATCGGAACGTCGAACTGGCTGATTTGGTAGCCCTTCGGCAGATCGGGATAGAAGTAGTTCTTGCGGTGGAACATCGAACTCGGCGCGATCTCACAGCCGAGCGCGAGCCCGGTCGCGATCGCGAAACGCACCGCCTTCTCATTCGGCACCGGCAGTGTGCCGGGGTGACCCAGGCAGATCGGACAGGTCAAGGTGTTGGGCTCGGCGCCGAACTCCAGCTTGCAGCCGCAGAACATCTTCGTGTTCGTGCTCAGCTGCACGTGGATCTCAAGACCGATGACTGCTTCGTACTCGGCCACTACGACTCCCACGACCATGGGCCGGGCGCGAACTCGGTCGCGCGCTCGAAGGCCAAGGCCGCATTCAAAAGCTTGTTCTCGCTGAAGGCCGGGCCGGCGATCTGTATGCCGACGGGCAGAGCGCCGGCGTCTCCCGACGCCGCAGCCGCCGAACCGTCGGCCGTCGCGAGTCCGGCCGGAACCGAGATCGCGGGGATGCCGGCCAGCGAGATCGGCACCGTGAAGTAGTCGGACAGATACATCGCGAGCGGGTCGTCGACACGCTCGCCGATCTCGAAGGCGACAGTGGGCGACGTCGGCGTGACGATGAAGTCGCACTTCTCGAACGCCGTCTTGAAGTCCATGAAGATCTTTGTACGCACTCGCTGCGCTTTGCCGTAGTACGCGTCGTAGTAACCGGAAGAAAGCGCATAGGTGCCGAGCATGATGCGTCGCTTAACTTCGTCGCCGAAGCCCTCGCCACGCGTGCGCTCGTACATCTCGAGCAGGCTGCCGGTGTGGTCGGCGCGCTGGCCGAAACGCACGCCGTCGAAGCGCGCGAGATTCGCGCTTGCCTCGGCTGGCGCGATCAGGTAGTAAGCCGAGAGGCCGTAGGCGGCGTGCGGCAGGTCCACTTCGACCAACTCTCCCCCCGCCGCCTCGATCCGCTTCATCGAATCGTCGATCACGGCCTTGACCCCGGGCTGCACGCCGCTCCAGTCGAAACCGCTCGGCGTTCCGAACTTCAAACCCTTCAAATCTTCCGCGTCCGGCATCTCGACCGGCACGGGCATGCCGCTGGAGGTCGAGTCGAGCGGGTCCTTTCCCTCCATGTGCTTGAACATCAACGCTGCGTCGGCGACGTCGCGGGTGATCGGTCCGGCCTGGTCGAGCGACGAGGCGAAGGCGATCATGCCGTAGCGCGAGATCGTGCCGTACGTCGGCTTCAGGCCGACGAGCCCGCACAGCGAGGCCGGCTGGCGGATCGAGCCGCCGGTGTCGGTGCCGTTCGCCCACGGGGCGAGGCCGGCCGCGACCGCCGCGGCGGATCCGCCGCTGGAGCCGCCGGGGACGCGCTTCTCGTCCCACGGGTTCTTGACCGCACCGAAAGCAGAGTTCTCGTTCGACGAGCCCATCGCGAACTCGTCCATGTTCGTCTTGCCGAGGATGCTTGCGCCCGCGCCGGCGAGCTTCTCGACGGCGGTCGCGCTGTACGGCGGCAGGTAGCCGTCGAGGATCTTCGAGGCCGCGCGACTCTCGATGCCTTTGATGCAGAACAGATCCTTGATCGCGATCGGCACGCCGGCGAGCGGCCTGCCGGCGCCGACTTCGGCCGCGTCGTTGTTCTCGTTGACCGAGAGATACGCACCGGAGTCGTCGGTGGCGATCCGCTCGGCGTAAGCCGCGAACAGCTCGGTCGGTCCGATGTCGCCGCGTTCGATCGCAGAAACCGCCTGCGTCGCAGTCAGGTTGATCAGTTCTTGCGTCACGCTCAGCTCCCGGCGGCGGGTACGGAGAAGCCGTTGTCGGAGACTTCCGGTGCGTTGGCGAGCGCCTCTTCGCGCGTCAGGCCGGGCACCACCTCGTCGGGCCGCAGCACGTTCAGCAGGTCGACGACCCGCGAGGTCGGCGCCACGTCTTCCAGGTCGAGCTCCTCCACGTGCTGCACATAGTCGAGCACACCCGAGAGCTCGCGCGTCATCCGCTCCTGCTCCTCTTCTTCGAGGCGCAGGCGGGCCAGTCGGGCTACGTAGGCGACGTCTTCGCGGGAAATCACGGCGCAGAGTCTACGGCGCGCTGTCGGTATCGACGTTCACGACCTCCGGCTGCGGCGCTTTGGCGAAGCCAGGTGGCACATGCTCATCGCGAATCGCCCAGCAGGCGCCCGCAAACAGACCGATCGACGCGGCCACCGCGACGTAGTAAATCGTCGTCGGCTCGGCGCTCGCGCGCGGCGGGTCGATCAACCGGTAGATCAGCGTGATCATCGCGACCAGGCTGAAGAACACCGTCGGCGTCGCAAGGATGACCGACCACTCGGGATTGGCACTGAAGATCGCCGCCAGCACCATCCAAGCCGCGCAGAGCACGGCGAGATACACGAACCAGCGGCCGAAGTGCAGGTCCCAGACGTTCAGGTGGATCGCATTGCTCGAGCCACCGCCCTGCAGCAGCGCATCGGGGTAGCGCTGCTTGATCTCGTCGACGCCGGGCATCGTGAACCACGGCTGGAACGTCGTGATGAAGAGGATCAGCCCGCTGATCGCCGTCAGGTACTCGGCGCCGCGCAACTTCTCGGAGTACGAGATCTCCTGGCTACGCCCGGGCATCGGCCGCCTTCACCGTGTTTTCAAGCAGGCAGGCGATCGTCATCGGCCCGACGCCGCCCGGCACCGGGGTGATCGCGCCCGCGACGTTCAGCGCGGCTTCGAAGTCGACGTCGCCGAGCAGCCCGTCGGGACCACGCGTCGTACCGACGTCGATCACGACTGCTCCCGGCTTGATCATCTCGGCGGTGACGAGGTGCGGCGAGCCGACGCAGGCGATCAGCACGTCGGCGCGGCGCGTCACTTCACCGAGGTCGCGCGTGCGCGAGTGGCAGGTAGTGACGGTCGCGTTCTGTGCCAATAGCAACGAGGCGACCGGCCGCCCCACAAGGTTGGAACGGCCGAGCACCACGGCCTCGGCGCCGTTCAGATCCGCGCCGGCGTGCGCCAGCAGGCGCATCACGCCGCTCGGCGTGCATGGAACGAGCGCGTCGCGGCCCTGCACGACGCGGCCGGCGTTCACAGTCGTCAGGCCGTCGACGTCTTTCGCCGGGTCGATCAGCTCCGTCATCGCCGCGTCGTCAAATTGATCGGGCAGCGGCAGCTGCAGCAGAATGCCGTCGACGTCGGTTTGCGTGTTCAGGTCTGTCAACAGCGCGCTCAGTTCTTCGGCCGACGTTGCGGCGCTGAGCCGATGGTCGCGTCCTTCGATGCCGACTTCGGCGCAGGCTTTGTGTTTGTTGGCCACGTAGATCTGCGAGGCCGGGTCGTCGCCGACCAGGATCGTCGCCAGCACCGGCGCGCGACCGTGCTTCGCTGCAAACGCGTCAACGCGCTGCTTGACTTCTGCGCGCAGCCCGGCGGCAACGGCCTTTCCGTCGATGATCGTCGCCGTCGCTTCGGTGGAGGTCATTGCTTGTTCCGTAGGTTCTGCAGAATCTGGTCGGGGTCGATCGCGCCGGTCAGCACGAGCACCACCACGACCACGCCGATCAACGTACCGGCAACGCCGGTGGAGAGCGCCCAGGCACCGACCTTCTTCTCACCGCGGGAGATCGACATCGAACCGAGCACGATCGCGATCGGGCCCACCAGCGGTGAGATCAAAATCGAAGCGATGCCGAGCGCGAGGCCGATCTTCGCCAGGCGAGCGTTTCGCGCCTCGTCCGGCGACAGCTGCGGCCGCGGTTGTTGCGGCCGGAACTGCGGTGGCGCGGCGGCCTGCGGCCGGGTACGGAACTGTGCTGGCAGTTCGGGTGCCGGCGGCACGGGCGCGTCGGCGAGGCTCGGAGGGGGCATCGGCACGGCCGTGGCGCCTTCGACCGTGAACGGCGCGGGATCTGCCGGATCGGCGCGGAACGGCTCACCGACCGGTTGCGGCGGTTTGAACTGACGCGAAGGCGTCATGTTCCCGCCCCGAGTGCGCGCTTGGTGATCGGCGCGTAGTCGGCGATGAACTTGCGCTCGGAGCCGTCGTCGGTGAAACGCACGACGATCATGTTGCCCGGTTCGACGCCGATCACGACGCCGATCCCGAAGTTTGCGTGCTCCACGTCGTCGCCGATCTTGAAGCGAGCCATCGCGAGACGGCCACCGCTGCTGCTTGAAGACGGAAATGTCCCGGCGCGACCGCCGCTCGCTCCGCCGCCGGAGCCGCCACGGCCGTAGGAACCGCCGCCAGAAGTCTCGATCAGCACCTCGGTGTGCTCCTCGGGGATCTCGTCGATGAAGCGTGATGGTTCGTTCCAGCTCGATTCACCGAACAGCACCCGCCGCGCGGCATGCGTTATGTAGAGGCGCTCGCGCGCTCGGGTGATCCCGACGTAACAGAGCCGCCGCTCCTCCTCGACGTCGCCAGAGTCCACCGCGCGCGAATGCGGAAAGATCCCCTCCTCGAGCCCGATCATGAAGACGACGGGAAACTCGAGGCCCTTGGCGTTGTGCAGCGTCATCAGTGTGATCGCGCCGGACTCGTCCTTCAGTTCGTCCTGGTCGGAGAACAACGCAACCTGCTGCAGGAAGGCTTCGAGACCGGCGTCGTCGTCACCGACCGCGTTGAGGTCGTACTCGCGCGCCAGCCCGACGAGCTCGGCCAGGTTCTCCAGCCGGCCCTCGGCCTCGATCGAGCCTTCGGCCTTGAGCGCGTCGGCGTAGCCCGACTGGTCGACCACTGCCTCAAGAATGTCGCCGACGTGGCGCTCGGTCGCGGCCTTTTCGCGCAGTGAGGTGATGATCTCGCTGAAGCGCCCCAAAGACTTGATCGCGGCCGCGCCCAACCCCGGCACCTCCTCGGCGCGAGCCGCCAGCTCGAGAATCGGCTCGCCGGTCGTGTTGGCGTAGCCGAGCAGGCGCTGCACGGTCGTCTTGCCGATCCCGCGACGCGGCACGTTGACGATCCGTTGTAACGAAACGGCATCGTTCGGGTTGACGAGCATCGTCAAGTATGCGAGCGCATCCTTCACCTCTGCGCGTTCGTAGAAGCGCGTGCCGCCGATCACCTGGTACGGGATGCGGTAACGCACCAGCGTGTCTTCGAGCACGCGTGACTGAGCGTTCGTGCGGTAGAAGACCGCAATGTCGGTATTGGCGACGCCGCTCTCGGTGATCCGCTCTATTTCGCCGGCGACGTAGCGGCCCTCTTCGTGCTCGTCGGTGAGCTGGCGAATCTTGATCGGGTCCCCTTCGGGCCCGTCGGTCCAGAGCTTTTTGCCCTTGCGCCCCTGGTTGCGCTCCACAACCGCGTGCGCCGCGCTGAGGATGCGGCCGGTCGAGCGGTAGTTCTGCTCGAGCTTCACGACCGCGGCATCGGGAAAGTCCTTCTCGAAGTCGAGGATGTTGCGCACGTCGGCGCCGCGGAAGCCGTAGATCGACTGGTCGTCGTCGCCGACCACGACGAGATTGCGGTGTTTGCGCGCGAGTAGCTCGACCCAGCGGTACTGCGCGACGTTGGTGTCTTGGTACTCGTCCACGAGGATGTGCTGAAAGACGGTCTGGTACTTGTCCAGCACGTCGGGGTAGGTCTCCCACAGTTCCACGCTGCGCAGCAGCAGGTCGTCGAAGTCCATCGCATTCATCTCACGCAGCCGGCGCTCGTAGATCTTGTAGGCCTCGGCGACGATCTCATCGACCACGCCGTCGACCTGCTTCTCGAACTCGGCCGCGTTCATCAGCTGGTTCTTGCTGCGCGAGATCAACGACTGGATCATCCGCGGCGGGAAGCGTTTGGTGTCGACCTCGAGTGACTCGAGGCACTGGCGCACCAGCCGCTGCGAGTCGGCCGAGTCGTAGATCGTGTAGCCACGCGTGTAGCCGAGCCGTTCGGCCTCGGAGCGCAGGATCCGCGCGCACGCGGAGTGAAAGGTCGTGAGCCACATCGCCCGCGCCCGCGGCCCGACGAGCTTCTCGACGCGCTCGCGCATCTCGGTCGCGGCCTTGTTTGTGAAGGTGATCGCGAGGATCTGTTCCGGCCGCGCTTCACCGGTCTGCACCAGGTGCGCAATGCGGTGCGTCAGGACACGCGTCTTGCCGGATCCGGCGCCGGCCAGCACGAGCAGAGGCCCACCGCGGTGCACAACGGCGGCCTTCTGCGGCTCGTTGAGACCCGCTGTCAGGTCGGTGTCGGCGAAAAGCTGGGCCACGCTTCGAGCATAGCCCTGGTTCCGGCACCGCGGATCGTTGTAGATTGAGGGCGGATGGACCCCCAGAAATCAGCCGCGGAAGCGTTCTCGTACGACTGGTCGCAGCACGAGAAGTCGATCGAGATCGACAGCAAAACGCTCAACTACGTGGACCTCGGCGACCCCGAGAAGCCGGCGTTGCTGTTCATCCACGGGATCGTCGGCAGCTGGCGCCACTGGATCTTCAACCTCCTGCCGTTCACCGACCGGTTCCGCGTGGTCGCGATCGATCTACCGGGCTTCGGCGATTCGCAGATGCCGAGCGCGCCGCTGGACATGCACGTCTACGCCCGCGTCACCGCCGAGTTGTGCGGACGACTGGGGCTGCGCCAGGTCACGCTGGTCGGCAACTCGATGGGCGGCCTCGTCGGCGCGGTGCTGGCGAAATCCAGCCCGCAGCTGCTCAATCGGCTCGTGTTGGTGGACGCTGCCGGCTTCTCCACCTCGACGGGCTGGCTCAGCCGCGTCAACTTCCTCGCCCCCACGCTAAACCCGCTGATGCGACTGATCTTCCGCTTCCACGCCCTCGTTGCGCGCAACCGCTTCGTCGCCGGCGCGCTGCTCACCTGGTGCATCGCCCATCCAATGAAGCTCGCGCGACAGGTCTCGGGCATGCTGCTGTACGGCTCCGGCCGCGACGGCTTCGTTCCGGCGGCCCGGTCGATTCTTGCTACGCCGATCGACGGCGTGCCCGGCGAGATCTCAGTGCCGACGCTGATCGTCTGGGGTCGCCGCGACTATTTCATACCGCGCCGCGACGCCTTCAAGTTCATGCGGATCTGCCCCAACTCTGACGTGAAGATCGTCGATGACGCCGCGCACCTTCCGATGCTCGAGCGCCCGGACGAGTTCAACGCCCTACTGGAGCAGTTTCTAGCCGCCGGTCGGGTCGTGACCCTTGCGCCGGCGTAGCGGGCGCACGTTGGCGGGCTCGTCGCCGGCCTCCTCGCCCTTCAGTTCCGCGATGTCGCGCTCGATCTGACGCAGACGGTCTGACAGCCCGCTCAGCGCGTCGGCCACCGGGTCGGGAAGGTGGATCCAGTCGGTGTCCGGCCCTTCCTCGGGCGGCTGGCCGTTGACACGCACCGGGTGTCCGGGGTTGCCGACGACTGTCGTGTTCGGCGGCACATCGTGGATAACCACCGAGTTCGCGCCGATCTTCGAGCCGTGGCCGATGCGGATCGGCCCGAGCAGCTTGGCGCCAGAGCCGACGGTCACGTTGTCCTCCAGAGTCGGATGGCGCTTGCCCGGATCGAAGCCGGTGCCACCGAGCGTGACGCCCTGGTAAATCGTCACGTTGTTGCCGATCTCGGCGGTCTCACCCACGACCACACCGGTCCCGTGGTCGATGAAGAAGTTCTCGCCGATCCGCGCCTTCGGGTGGATTTCGACCCCCGTGAGGATCCGGGTCAGGTACGAGATCAGCCGTGGCACCAACGGAATTCCGGCCGCGTCGAGCCGGTGCGCGACGCGATGCGAGAGGATCGCGTGCACGCCGTTGTAGGTGATCAGGACCTCGACCGTGCCGAGACCACGCGAAGCGGGGTCACGCGCCTGCGCCGCGCTGATGTCCTGGCGGATCTCTTCGAAGAATGTGGGCATACCGACAGAGGTTGTCGATTACAAGTTACCCCTCAATTAGCCGCGCGCGCAAATGCAATCGGGACTGCACGTGAGCGGCTCCGTAGCGATACTCAGGTCGTCGCCCGTAAGCCGTAGAAGCGCGGATTCGCGCGGCTCGCCGACACCACCGACGAACTTCATCGCCTCGAGCGCCTGCAGCGACCCGATCGTCGCTGCCACCGGTCCGAGGGCGGCGGAATTTGCGACCTGTTCGACGCAACGCAGGCAGTTGGGCGCTTTCGCGCCGACGCTGAGCAGCGCCCCATTCCAGCCGTCGGTCGCGCCGAAGACGTAAGGCACACCCGCTTCGACGCAGTGGTCGTTGATCAGGCGCGAAACGCTGAAATCATTGGCGCAGTCGACCACGCAACTCGCCCCTTGGAGGATCATCGCGACGTTCTGCGCGTCGACATCAGCGGGGAATGCGTCCACGTGCGCGTCGGGATTCTGCAGCGCGAGCTTGGCGCGCACACTCTCGGCGCGGTTCGCATTCACATCGGGAGTGAAGTGCAACAGTTGGCGAGTCAGACTTTCCAGCGCCACCTGACTGCCGTCGACGACGCTCAATTTGCCCGCGCCGGCCGCCGCGAGCAGTCCCGCGACGACGCAGCCGCGGGCACCGGCGCCGACAACGAAGACGTGAGCTTCGCGGAGTCGCTGCTGTGCCGCTTCACCCCAGCCGGCGATCTGACCCTGCGCTGCGTAGCGCTCGCTCACGGCGTGAAGAACGGTGTCGACACGTAGCGCTCGCCCGAGTCGGGAATCACCGTGACGATCAACTTGCCCTTCGACTCTGGCCGCGTCGCGACGTCGACCGCCGCACGCACCGCCGCGCCGCCGGAGATACCGCACGAGATCCCTTCGAGGCGCGTGATCTCACGCGCCGCATCGATCGCGTCGTCGTCCTCGACGGTCTGAATCTCGTCGATCACGCCGCGGTTGAGCACCGGCGGAACGAAGCCCGCGCCGATGCCCTGGATCCGGTGGACGCCGACCTGACCGCCGGACAAGACAGGCGAGGCGGCCGGCTCGACGGCGACGACCTTCACGCCGGCCTTGCGCTCCTTGAGACGCTCGCCGACGCCGGTGATCGTGCCGCCGGTGCCGACGCCGGCGACGAACACGTCCACCTTGCCGCCGGTGTCGGCCCAGATCTCCTCGGCCGTCGTCCGTCGGTGCACGTCGGGATTCGCCGGGTTTGAAAACTGGTCGGGCAGGAAGTAGCCGGCGCCGCGACCGAGCTTGCGCGCGGCCTCGACGGCTTCGCCCATTCCGCCCATCGACTCGACGATCTCGACCTGCGCGCCGTAGAGGCGCAGCAGCCCCTGCCGTTCGCGGCTCATGCCGTCGGGCAGCGTGAGGATGATTTCGTAGCCGCGCGCCGCCGCGACGAAAGCGAGTGCAATGCCGGTGTTGCCGCTGGTCGCCTCGACGATCGTCGTCTTGCCCGGCTCGATCTCGCCGGCCTTCTCTGCCGCGTCGATCATCGATACGCCGATGCGGTCCTTGACGCTGCCGGCGGGATTGAAGGTTTCGAGCTTCACGGCGACTCTGCCGGGAAGGCCGTCGCAGATCCGCTTGAGCTCGACGAGCGGCGTACCGCCCATCAGTTCGATGACGTTCGCGTGGATCGCCGGCATCAGATGTAGTACATCGATTCGCCGGAGCCGGCCGTCTCAGCCGCGGCCAATGTCGCAAGGTCGCGAGATGCGAGGTCGCTGCGCAGCGCGCCGACGACTTCGCCCCACGGCGGGACAGAAAGCTGCTCCTCGCTGATCTCGCCGTCGAGCGTCTGCACGATCTCCAATGCGGTGATCTCCGACGCCGGACGCGCGAGCGCGTAGCCGCCCTTCACGCCGCGCCGGCTGGTGACGATGTTCGCGCGCCGCAGCGTGCCGAACAACTGCTCGAGGAACTGCGACGGAAGTTCACGCCGCCGGGCGATCTCGGACACGGGCATCGGATCGCCGCCCGCGTGGTGCGCGAGCTCGACCAGCGCGGAGAGTGCGTAAACCGATTTTGTCGTGATCGAGATCAAGTGTGTCCCTCTGCCGCCATTTTACAGGCGTTGTGGACAAATCTGATCCGAGTTACGGGATTGCTGCAAGCTGCGGCAAAAAGAAGGCCTCCCCGGTCGCCCGGAGAGGCCTTCGATCAAGCGTTTCGGCGAAAGAGCGGCTACAGCCAGCCGTTCTCCGCCGCATTGAGCACGGCCTGAGCGCGGTCCTTCACGCCAAGCTTGCCGTAGATGTTGTGCAGGTGGGTACGAACAGTGCTCGTCGAGAGGTGGAGGTTCTTAGCGATTTCCTCGTAGACATTGCCCTCTGCCAGCTGGCGCAGCACGTCTGACTCGCGCGGCGAGAGCGGGCTCGGCGCCGTCGGGCGCTTGCGCTCGACGCCGCCGCTCATCGGCAGTTCGTAGAGGATCGAACGCAGCTGACGGACGGTCAGGCGCACGTTGCGCGAGGCCTTCAGCAGCTCGTCCGGTGATACGTCTCCACCCTCCGCATAGTGCGAAAGCATGTCGGCCAGGCGAATGATCGCCGCCTCGCCACCCTCTTCGTCGGCGTGGTGGCGCTCGATCGCCGCGGCGAGGCTGTTCGGCAGCCCCCAACGGCGGGCAAGCACACCGCCGACCAGAGCGTGGTCGACACCAAGCTCACGGCGCTCACGCATCAGGCGCTCCTGAGGAGTGCGCGCGGAACCGTGAACCTGCTGCGGGTAGCCGTCGTACGCGTAGGTGAGCACAAGCTTTCCGATGTCGTGCAAAAGCGCCGTCACGAGCAGTGCGTCGACGTCGCCGTCCCAGTTGATTTCGCGCGCGATGCGCTCTGCTGCCTGCTGCGTTGCAATTGCGTGCAGACGGAAGCGGTCGGGCGTCGAGTCCCACTGAGCGGTGCGCTCAAAGAAGTCGAAGGTTTTGGTGCGGGTGACGATCGCCTCTACGCCGCCGGGCGTCAAGACATCGACGGCCTCGCGGACGGTGGTCACCTTGCGGCGGCCGCCCGTTGCCTTGTTTGCATAACGGACAACGGTGATGACCAGCGCGACATCACGCTCGATCGCCTCGACAAGATCCGTCGTGGACTTCTCGTTGCCGTTTGTAACGAGGTGCAAAACGCGGTCTCGTGATTCCGCCAAAGCGGGGAAGCGCTCCAGCGCCTCAAACGCGGCGGTAAGCCGGTGACCGTGCCCTTGCTGACGCTGACCTTGAGCGCCGATGCGCGGAGGCGTCTCAGTTGATCGAGCCGAAGCGTTGCTCGTGGCGACCTTTTTGTCAGGTGCGCTCACGTTCGCGGCAGGCTGTTGCTTTGCGTTTCTAGCCATGTGTTGGATTCTCCAGCTCTCGACGTCCGTGCCTTAAGCAATGGGATTAGGTGATTCCTGCGGAACCATCACCTTTATCGGCAGCATCGACGATTTGTTGAGTCACCACAATTCATTAGGGTCGCGACCCCATGCCCCTCGACATAGTGCCGAAATTGCGGGAAAATTGCGGCCTGCTGCGATTTAGGCTGCAGTCAGGGCGGCGTCAATTCGCGACAGTGACTCGTCGCGACCGAGCAATTCCAACGATTCAAAGATGCCGGGAGAGATTGTCGTGCCGCTGATCGCGACCCGAATGGGCTGAAAAACCTGGTTTGGCTTTAGCTCGAGCCGATCGACGACGCCACGCAACGCGCCTTCAATCGCCTCGGTGGAAAACGGCTCGACTCCAGCCAGCGCCTGTCGCGCGTCCTCAAGCCGCAGGCGTCCTTCGCCGTCGAGGAACTTTTCACGCGCCTTCGGGTCGCTGGACGGTCCGTCAAAGAAGAAGCCGGCGAGCGGCCAGAAGTCGTCGAGTGTCTGGATCTTCTCGCGACAGAGTTCGACGGCGCCGGCCAGCCCGCTGCGGCCGGTGAAGGCTTCGATCCGTTCCGTGAGCTGCTCGAGCGTCAGTTCGCGCAGGTAGATGCCGTTCATCCAGCGCAGCTTCTGTTCGTCGAACACCGCCGCGCTCTTTGAAACCCGCTCCAACGTGAACAGCTCCTGCAGCTCGGCCGTCGTGAAGATCGTCTGCTTGTCGTCGTAGCCCCAGCCGAGCAGCGCAAGGTAGTTGCGCACGGCCTCGGGCACATAGCCTTTATCGCGCAGTTCCTGCACCGACGCAGCGCCGTGGCGCTTGGAAAGTTTTTTGCCGTCGGGGCCGTGCAGAAGGGGAAGATGCGCGTAGACCGGCGGCTGGTGGCCGAGCGCGCGCAAGATCATCACCTGGCGCGGCGTATTCGAAAGGTGGTCCTCGCCGCGCACCACGTGGGTGACGCCGGCGTCGAGGTCGTCGACGGCGACCGCCAAGTTGTAGAGCGGCGAGCCGTCAGAGCGCGCGATCGTGAAGTCATCGATCGCCGCGTGTTGGAAGGTCACGTCGCCGCGGATCGCGTCGGTCACGACGGTCTCCCCTTCGTCCGGCACCTTCAGCCGCGTCGATCCTTCGAACTCATAGGCGTGGCCGGACTCCAGTAGCTGCGCGATCACCTCGCGATGGCGCGCGTCGTGGCCGGCCTGCGAGATCGGCCCGTCGTCCCAGTCGATGTCCAGCCAGTCGAGTGCTTCGAGGATCTGATCGACGTTTTCCTTGGTCGATCGCACGCGGTCGGTGTCCTCGATTCGCAGCACCATCTTGCCGCCACTGCCGCGCGCGAGCAGCCAGTTGTAGAGCGCGGTGCGCGCGCCACCGATGTGCAGCTGTCCCGTCGGCGACGGGGCAAAGCGGTCGATCAGCTGGGATGAGTTGTCTTCGGGCACGGCGGCAATGCTAGGACAAGCCGAAAAAAGCTGTTTCCGCCGGACTTGCCAGCAATATGACTTTGGAGTAACCTGGGTGAGAATCATTAAGCGACGGCTCTCACTCGGTATTCACATTTCGAGACGCATGTCGCGAC
>JBOGYW010000027.1:0-31051 GCA_050696815.1 Solirubrobacterales bacterium
CGGATGACACGCCGTCCCCCAAGGAAACTGATGCGCCCGACGAGGGCGCTAGCTGATCTGCCAAGTTTCCCGGCCGCGCGACTGCCGAAAGTGCTCGGTGCGCGCGACCAGGTTGAACTGGGCGTGATTGCGTCCCCGCCGAAGCGGGCGCGGCGTGACAGGACGTCCCGTCCGCATTGACTTGGAGAGCGCGCGGAACGCGAGCTTCTCCTTACTCCCCCACTGGAGCTCGTAGATGTCACGGACGCCTTGCGGCAGCGTTCCCGTGACGATCAAGTAGTTGAGCCGCTTCTGCACCTCTTGCTGTGGGCGCGGCAGCGGCTGGTGAAACGCCGACTGGATCGCCGACTCGCGGCCGCCGTCAGTCAAGAACAGCGTGCGGTCTTCCAGCCACTCGTCCCAGGTGTTGCGGAACTCCACGTAAGACTTCGGCGCGTCGTCGCGGGAGAGGCCGAACAGCTCGCCGGCCAGCAGGTAGTCCTCCCAGAAGCGCTCCTTCTCCACATCGGTCAGCTTGCGCACGAACGTCTCGTAGATCTTCTCTGCGCTGTCGGCCATCGAGCCGATCGTGCGAAAGGCCAACTGCGGATCATGGGCGCTGTACTTCTTGCCGGCGATTCGTGGGTCCGCACTGGCAGGGATCGTGCCCTTCACCTTCGCGTGCATCGCTGCGACGCGAGCGAGCTCGCGGTCGGCGTCCTCGCGCGTGCCGAAGAAGATGTTCTCCATGATTCGCGCGGTGCGCGAAAGCCGCGCCCAGGGCTGTGCCTTGCCGTGCGTATGGCGCTCGGTGCTTTCGTAGAGCAGCGCGTCGAGCGCGCCGATCAGGGTCGTGCGCTGGCCGTAGTAGAGGCCGACGACGCGTTCGCCGTGGATCTCACGCAACATCGACTCGCCGGGCGGGAAGTATCCGCGGTCCGCGCGATTGCTCTTGCGGGCGGGACGGTTTCCCAGTGCGGTCGGTTTTGCTGCGGTCATCGGCATGCTCGAATTCCCTCGGCAGTTGATTCCCACAACTGAAGTAATTCCCCCGGTTATGGAAACTGCTCGTATTCAGTCTGCATGCGGGTTACGCAGCAGTACGTGATCCCAGATCACGTTTACCCGCAGAGTTGTCGGCGAAACGTCCACCGGTCCAGCCGGAAGTTTTCGCGAGGCCCGGCGTCTAGTGCGTGAAGGCTTCCGCAAATACTCGGCTCATCGAAGGGGACCCCAATGCTCAGGACCTGGACCATCGCGGCAGTAGCCGCCCTCGCTTTGCTCGCTCTGCCCGCCGCCGCCGGCGCACGCGGCATCGCAAACTCCAGCGGCAACACCGTCACATTCACCGGCGGCTCCGCCGATACGAACAATGTCACGCTCGGCTGGGACGGCACGCGCTTTGTGATCAGCGACACCGGCGCGACGATTCAGGCCGGCGCCGGCTGCGTTCAGAACGGCTCGAGCGCCGTCAAGTGCGGCGGCGCCGCGACCACGCGCTTCGTCGGCTCGCTCGGCGCGGGCAACGACCAGCTGACCGTCTCGTCGCTCGGCATTCCGGCGACCAAGACAGTTGCGATCGACGGCGGCATCGGCGATGACGTCGTGATCAGCGACCTCTCCAACGCAAACGAGACGCTGACCGGTGGCGACGGCAACGACAGCCTGCTCGCCGGCAACGGGAATGACAGCCTCGACGGCGGCGCCGGGAATGACTTTCCGCGCGGCGGACCCGGCAACGACGTGGTGCACGGCGGCGAAGGCGACGACTCGCTGCAGCCAAATGCCGGCTCGGATCTGGTTTACGGCGACGCCGGCAACGACACCCTGCTCGTCTACGAGATCACTCCCGACGGAGCAGACCTGCTCGACGGCGGCGACGGGACCGACATGGTCGCGTATCGCTCCGGCGACAACGCGCTCACGCTCACACTGGACGGAGTCGCGAACGACGGCCTGGCCGGCGACAACGACAACCTCGTCGGCATCGAGAACGTCGGCTCTGGCACCGGCTCATCCGACAAGGCGTTCCACGGCAGCGACAACGTCACCGGCAACGACGGCGACAACTTCCTCAACGCAGGCAAGGCCAACGACACACTGAGCGGTCTTGGCGGCAACGACAAGATCCTCGGCGCGGAAGGCGCGGACATCGTCGACGGAGGCCCGGGCGACGACTCACTGTTCGGCGACTTCCAGACATACAGCTCATCCGGAAACGGAAATGACACGATCACCGGCGGCGCCGGGCGCGATGCAATCTCGGCCGGCGCGGGCGATGACGTCGTGTTCGCGAATGACGGAGAAGCCGACACCGTCACTTGCGGACTCGGCGCCGACGTCGTCCACGCTGACGCACTCGACACCGTCGCAACGGACTGCGAGATCGTCACCGGGTGATGGCATACGCCGGCCACGCCGTCGCCGAGGCGTGGCCGGCTCCGCCTTATTGTCTGTAGTCTCTCCGCGGACCCCGGTCCGTACGACCCAGCCCCATGACACAAGCGGTCGCGGAACAACAGTTCGCCGGCATGCCGGCAGTGGAAGGTGTCACCCATCGCATGGTCGATGCGGGCGGCGTCAAGCTGCACGTGGCCGAGGCCGGAGCGGGGGAGCCGGTGATGCTGATTCACGGCTGGCCGCAGCACTGGTGGCTTTGGCGCAACGTGATTCCGACGCTCGCGGAGCACTACAAGGTCTACGCGCCAGACATCCGCGGCTTCGGCTGGAGCGAGGCGCCGCGCACGGGCTACGGCAAGCATCAGTTGGCTGCCGACTTTCTTGCGCTGATCGACTCGCTCGAAATCGACCAGCCGATCCGGCTCGCCGGCCACGACTGGGGCGGCTGGACCTCGTTCTTGATGGCGATGCAGGCCCCCGAGCGCTTTCACCGCTTCCTGGCGCTGAACATTCCGCCGGCCTGGGGCGACCCGCGGCCGTTCAACCTCAAATCGAATTTGAAAGCGCTTTCGAAGCTCGGCTATCAGGTGCCGCTCTCCACGCCGGGTGTCAGCCGCTGGCTGCAGGCCGGCGGCGGGCGCAAGCGCTTCGCGAACGGGCTGGTGAAGGCCGCCAAGAACCAGGATGCGTGGGCGAACGACGCAATCGCCGGCTACATCGACCAGTTCAAGGACCCGCAGCGCTCCCACGCGACGATGATGCTGTACCGCACGATGCTCGCGCGTGAGGTGCCGAAGATCGCGATGGGCACGTACGCCAAGGGCCGGCTGAAGACGCCGACGCGGATCCTCTTCGGCGCCGACGACGTCGCGGTGTCGCTCGACACGATCATGGCCGACCACTCGAAGAAGGCGGACGACCTAACCGTTGAGGTCGTCGAGAACTGCGGACACTTCATCGTCGACGAACAGCCGCAGCTGGTCGTCGAGCGCATGCTCGACTGGTTCGCCGCCTAGCTAGGCGCTTGCGGCTTCGCGCTCGTCGACGTAGCTCTCGGCCGCTTCAACCAGCGCCTGGTAGAGCTTGCTCTGCTCGTCGTCGGCGTGCACGAGGCTTTCGGCGTGCCACTGCACACCGAGCAGGAATTCGCGGTCGGTGGCCTCGATCGCCTCGACCACGCCGTCTTCCGCCCGCGCCGAGACGCGCAGGTTGCGGCCGACGCGGTCGACCGCTTGGTGGTGAAAGGAGTTGACCGAAGTCTTCTCCAGCTGGAGGATCTCATGCAGCTTGGAGTCGGTCTCGATCTCCACGTCGTGTGCCGCGAACGCGCCGTCGTCGAGCTGGGCGTGGCTGACGCCGCTCTCGGGAAAATCGTCCGGGATGTGCTGGTGCAGCGAGCCGTCTCGCGCCACATTGAGCATCTGCATTCCGCGGCACACGCACAAGACCGGCATCCGCTTGATGTCGGCTTCGCGGATCAAGCCGTACTGGAAGGCGTCGATGATCGGAAAGGTCGGACCGTTGTTGTCGTTCGGCGCCTTGTCGTAGAGAATCGGATCGATGTCCGGACCGCCGCTGATGAAGAGACCGTCGACGGTCTTCAGGATCCGTTCGATCGCTCCCGGCATGATCGGCGGGATCACAAGCGGAATCGCGCCGGTGCCATTGACGGCGCGCAGGTAGGCGAGGCTGACCGACATGTCCTGCCTCGGCGGGTCGCTCTTCGGAATGTGCCTGATGTGCTCGGGCGAGCGGAACTCCGAAGCGGAGATCCCGATGATCATTCTGCGATTGGCCACGCGACGATGATAAGTGCGCGTCAGGCGAACTGCCCCGCCAGGTGGCCGACCAGTTCGGTCAGGCTGGCGCCGTTGCGCACGAGGTCGCGCTGTGACTGTGAACCGGTGTTGAAAGACGGGTCGGCGAGCAGATCCAGTTCGGCCTCACAGCCGAGCTCCTGTGCGTGCGGTCGCGCGGCGTCGATCAGCTGCGGCAGCAGCTTGGCGATCGGCATCCGCGTCGAACTGTCGGCGTCGATCAGTTCGGCGTCGTAGCCGTCGCGCGCGGCGAGGAAGCGGTTCTCGTTGAGCGCCTCCTGCACGGAGATCTGGCGATCGCTCACGAAGCCCTCTTCCACCTCGAGCTTCGCGACCGCCTGAACCAGCGCTACGAGCGCGGCCGTCGACTCCGACCTGATCTGAGCGTCCATCGTGCGGATCTCGATCGTGCCGAAGCGCGGCTGCGGGCGCACGTCCCACCACAGGTAGGTCGGCTCCGGGAAGCAGCCGCTGCGGATCAGCAGGTCGACGGTCTCCACATAGGTGGCGTAGTCGTTGAAGTAGAGCGGGATACCGACGCGCGGGAAGGCCTGGAACAGCGGCGTGCGCGCCGATGCCAGGCCGGTGTCGCGGCCCTGCCAATACGGCGAGTTCGCCGACAGCGCGAGCAGCATCGGCACGTGGGCCCGCATGCGGTTGTAGAGGCGGATCGCGTCCTCCGGGTCACCGACGCCGACGTGCACGTGCAGCGCGAAGGTCGGCTCGCGGCGCGCAAGCTCACGCATCGAGCCGTACAAGGACTGGTAGCGCTCGCCGCTCGAGATCACCGTCTGGTACCAGACGGCCTGCGGGTGCGTGCCGGAACACGCGACCTTCAGGGCCAGCGGCTCGAGCTCACGCTTGAGGCGCTGGCGTACGTCGCTGAGATCGGCGATCGCGTCGGCGGTCTTCGAGTTGACGCCGGTGGACAGTTCCACGGCCGAACCGTGCGTCTCGGCCGTCAGCCGGCTGGAGAGGTCGGGCGAGACCGTACGCAGCACGTAGTCGATGCTCTGCGCGAGCGTCAGGTCCTGCGTGTTCAGCAGCATCACTTCTTCTTCTACGCCGACGGTCCAGTTGGGGTGTTCGCCTCCGTGCCACGCCGCCCAGTCGGGTAGCTCCGCTGTTGCAGCGGACGCGGCTTCAGTTGGGTTGTCGATCGGTGTGGTCATACCGCTCTGACTCTCCTTGCTTGTGAGTCGGATCGGTGGCGCAGGGCGGCGTCGTTCAGGCCCTTGAAGAGCGCTTCGTGTTCGGCTCGGTTGGTGAGGCTCTCGGCGTGCCACTGCACGCCGACTACGTAGTCGCGGTCGATTGCTTCGATGCCCTCGATGATCCCATCTTGGGAACGCGCAGAGATCTTCAGGTTCTGGCCCAGCTGCTCGACCGCCTGGTGGTGGAAAGAATTGACTTCCGTGGTTGTCGTGCCGAGCGTCGTCGCGAGCACGCTGCCCGGATCGATGTTCACGTCATGCGTCGTGTGCGGGCCAAGCTCCTTCTGACGGTGTTCCAGATCACTCTCGCCGAACGCGTCGGGGATGTGCTGGTGCAGCGTGCCGCCGCGCGCCACGTTCAACACCTGCGCGCCGCGGCAGATTGCCAGGATCGGCATTCCGCGCTTGTCGGCCTGGCGCGCCAGCTCGATCTCGAAGGCGTCGGTGGCCAGCTCGGTCGGGCCGAGCATCGGGTGCGGCGGCTGTCCGTAAGTGCTGGGGTCGATGTCGGGTCCGCCGGACAGGCAGATCGCGTCGATCGAGTCGAGGATCGCACCGATCAGCTCCTTCGAAAGCGGGGCGACGATCAGCGGCAGGCCGCCGACCTGCTGCACGGCGTTGAGGTAGGGGATGCCGAGGCAGATCTCGCGATGGGGCGGTTCGCCCTTCGGGATCTGCTTCAGATGTTCCGGAATTCGGATCTCCGAACTCGAAACTCCGATGACCGGACGGTCCATGTCCTTCATTCTGCCTTGATCCACGTGTCTTTCGCTCCCCCGTTTTGCGAACTGTTGACGATCAGGCCGCCCTTCTGCAGCGCCACCCGCGTCAGGCATGCGGGCAGCGTGCGCACCTCGTCGGCGACATGGATCGCGTAAGGGCGCAGGTCGATGTGGCGCGGCTGCAGTGAGTCTCCGACGACCGTCGGATGCGTCGAGAGTGCGACGGTCTCCTGCGCCACCCACAGCTCTGGCTGGGATCTGATCCGCGCGGCTGCCGCCGCGCGCTCGTCGGCGTCGGCCTTCGGGCCGATCGTCACGTCCGCGCCGCCGAGGCCGCCGCGCGGCTTGATCACAAGCTCACCGATGCGGTCCTCGATCATCGCGCGCGTCTCCAGGTTCGAGGGGTCGTAGGTCTTGACCGATTCGAGCAGCGGCTGCTCGCCGAGGTAGAACTCGATCATCCGCTCGACGTAGGCGTGCAGCAGCTTGTCGTCTGCGATACCCGAACCGAAGGCATTGACGCTGGCGACTGTTCCGTTGCGGATCGGATCGAGCAGCAGCTCGCCGAAGTGCGTGAGCGCGCCACTCGGCAGGCGCAGCCGGTCCAGGTCGGTGCGCCGGTAGATGACGTCGATCGGCTTCAGCAGGCCGTCGCCGTCGCGGCCGTAGACGGCGCCGCGTTGCAGTTCGATCTGGTCGAGCGAGAAGAGGTAGATGTCAAGCGCCTTGGCGATCTGCTGGTGCTCGTACCAGGCGGCGCTGCCCGGACCGTCGCTGACCAGCGCGATCGCCGGCTCGACGTTGCCGGCCGGCGCCGCGGCGTGCAGCGCATCCGACAGGGCGGCAAAGACGTTGTCGCCGACCGCCAGCTTGTTGGCGTCGGCCGCGAACGGCACAACCGTTTCGCTCATCCGCCGCGCGGCCCTCGAGAAGGTGAGGCCGGAGGGCGAGCGGACGTTGTCCTCCAGCACGCGCAGCACGCCGTCGCCGCCGCGCACCAGGTCGAGTCCGGCGACGTGCGTAAAGATGCCCTGTGGCGGCGCGCTGCCAACGAGGTCCGGCTCGAAGTATTCGGCCGACTCGATCGCCGACCAAGGCACGATGCCCGCTTCCACGATCGACTGCTCGCCGTAGACGTCCAGCACGAAGCGGTTGAGCGCGGCTACGCGCTGCGCGACGGCCGCCTCGATCGTCGCCCACTCGTCGGCCGTGATGATGCGCGGTACCGGATCGACGACGAACGGCAGCGTGCCGGACTTCGTCGTGAACGACACGCCGGCGCGGTCCACCTCGGACTGGGCCTTCTTCGCGAGGTCGGCGAGGCTCAGTGTGCCGAGTCGCTCGATCAGCGCGGCGTAGTGAGGCCGCGGCTCACCGGACTCGTCGAACGCTTCGTCGAAGTAGCCGGCGACAGGGGCGTACGTGCCGGCGGCGGCGGTTTGCGATGCAGTGTTGATGGCCCCATCGTAAGTCCGCGGGGGGTGTGTCTGGCTGTACGTCTGTATAACGCTCGCGCGCGGGCTCGTTCCGCTTGGCCAAAACCGGAAACGGGCGTTCGGGGAAGTACGGCGAGGGCTACTCGCCGGTCGCCGCGGCCGCGTCGCGCATCGCAGCCGACAGCGAGGCCACCGCGACTTCTTGAGCGGTCACCTCAAACTCCAGCGTCTGTGCCAGCGCAGGCTTGGCGGCGGCGTCGAGGATGCGCTTCGACAGGCCGACAGGAACCGCGAACGCGCTCGTCAACTGCTCAATCAGTTCGCCACTGGCGGCGTCGAGTTCGGCCATCGGGGCGACGCGATTGGCGAATCCGATGCGAAAAGCCTCCTCCGCGTCGAACTCGCGTCCAGTCATGACCAATTCTTTTGCGCGCCCGAGGCCGACGACGGCCGGAAGTCGCGAAGAACCGCCCACATCGGGCACCAGACCAAGCCGGACTTCCGGGATGCTCATCCGTGCGTCATCGGCGACGACCTGCAGATCGCATGCCAGCGCGAGCTCCAGAGCGCCTCCGAAGCAGACCCCGTGGATCTGCGCGATCGTCGGTTTTGTCATCTCTTCGGCGATGTTCCAGGCGGTGATGCATTCGCGGCGAAATTCGCGCAATCGCTCCGGAGAACCCGATAGCGAAGCCAGTTCTTTGATGTCCATGCCGGACGAGAAGACGTCGCCGGCACCGCGCAAAACGACTACGCGGACGCTGCCGTCGTTGGCGGCATCCCGCAGCGCGTCGCCGGTTGCGCGGACGAGATCAAAGTTGAAGGCGTTGCGCTTTTCGGCGCGGTTCAGGACGATGTGGCGGACTGCGCCGGCGTCCTCGATCGATACAAGGCTCAAGGTGGTCCTCCTGGGGTGATTGCAGCGCAGGCTAGCCCGAGATTCGTACAAACGTCGAAAACATCGGGCATACCCGTCAGTAGTGGGTATTCGAACTTACGAAAAAATTTGCTGCGAGCACTAAAGGTTTCAATATCCACTCCGATAAACCAGTTACAGCACGGACTTTTCTGCGAGTCCGAACTGCCGTTAACGAACTCGGAAAATAGCCTGAATCGCCCCTCCGCAGCAAGCATCGGGCGAGCCAGGGGGTCAAGAACGATGACCGCGACGTATCGGGTCAAAATTGCAACAATTTCAGTCTTTCTCCTGTTACTGGTAATTCCGGTGACAGCAGCCGCGTTCCCGGCCGACACGCCCGTCGACCAGGGCGCAGTCGCAGCGGAACCTGCTCCGCTTGACGCAGCTCCGGCACCCGACCCCGCTCCGGCTCCGGCCGCGCCTGCTCCGGCGCCTGAGCCTGCGGCCGACCCCGCTCCAGCTTCTGAGCCTGCGGCCGACCCGGCTCCGGCCGCAGAGCCTGCCGCGACAGAGGATCCGGCTCCGGCCGAGCCCACCCCCGCCGACCCGGCCGTCCCGGCCGGTGGCGAGACCTCGAACGGCGACAACAGCTCTTCCGGCGGCGCCAGCTCCGGTGGACCGACCGGCTCGACCGGCGGCACCGGTGGACCGACGGGCCAGACCGGCGCGACCGGTCCCGCAACCGGATCCGACGGCAACGGCGGCGTCGTGCTGCCGGGCAGGCCTCCGGCGGGCGGCGGCGGCAACACGCCGACGACCGGCGACGGCACTGCGCCGCCGGCCTCACAGACTCCTACGTCGACCCCGACGAGCGACGGCACGCTGGGCGACGGCACCAACGGTTCTGCCGAGCAGACCGACGGCGCCGCGACCGACACCGTCACCAGCGGTGCGGGTGTTTCGCCGGCCGACGCCGCGCGCATCAACGCGACGCTCGCTGCGATCGCCAAGCCGCAGGCTTCACTGCTCGCCGAGCAGCGGGCAGCCGCCCAGAAGCGAGCCCGCGAGCTCGCCGGCGTGCAGGGCACGTTCGTCGTCACGCAGATCGTCAAGGACATCCCGAACTGGATGGCCTGGGCGCTCGCCGGCCTGACGCTGCTGGCCGCGCTGCTGGGAATCTTTTTCTACAAGGAGTTCCGCGCCCGTCGCACGGCAGAGGCCGACGCGATGGTCGACGCGCTCACCGGAATCTCCAACCGCAAGGCCTTCGACCGCCGCCTCGACCTCGAGTGGCGCCGCGCCGCGCGCTACGGCCGCTCGCTCGGTCTGATGGTGATGGACCTGGATGGCTTCAAGGCGGTCAACGACGTGCAGGGCCACGCGGCCGGCGACAAGGTGCTGCGTGAAGTTGCCCAGCGGCTCGACGGCCGCATGCGCGACACCGACCTGGTCGCCCGCATCGGCGGCGACGAGTTCGCCGTGATCTGCCCGGAGACCGGCGTCAACGAACTGATGACGATCCGCCGCCAGCTCAGCGAGCACGCGACCGCGACGCTCGACGACCCGGTCGGCCTGAGCATCGGCGTCGCCGAGTACGTCCCCGGCGACGAAGACGCGTCGAGCATTCTCGCTCGCGCCGACGAGTCGATGTACCGCGTCAAGCGCGGCGAGACTTCCAGCCCGATCGCTGCCTAAAGAATTCACGCAGGATGCGTGCGGCCAATCTCCCCCCGGCCGTGCGCGTCCACCTGCGTGCGCCGGTCGGCAACAGAATCACAATATTTTGAGCGGCGCCGATCCGCACCTTCCGCGTCTAATCTCGCTTTAGGTAGGTGTGACTGTGATCGAAGCGTCAGGCGAGCGTTACATAGAGGCACGAAGCGAGCAGGTGTGGATGGTGGTGGACAACGCCAACTGCCTGGCACGCTGGCTCTCTTTTGCGAACAAGGTCGAGGTCGTCGAGGGCGACGGCCTCGGGCGTCGGCAGATCGTCCACGGTCGCTACCACCGCTTCTGTAACTGCGTTGAGCAGGAAGTCACGGTTTACGAGCCCGCGCGGCGCATGGAGTGGACCCACACCGAGGAGCACCCTGCCGTCAGTCACATCCCGCGGCTCGACCGCACGACCGTGATCAGCGTTGAGCTGATTCCGGAAGGCGCCGGAACGCGCGTGCGTATCGAGACTGCGCAGGAGCCCGCGGGCGTGCTGCGTGGAATCGCGATGCGCCTGATGACGCAGCGTGCGATCGAGCGGCACATCACGCTCTCCCTCGAGCAGCTCGAAGGGATGCTGCTCGGGCGGCTCAACGAACAGCGCAGTTACTAACACCGCATCCAATAGACTTTTCAGCGTGCCGGATGCGTCTTTGAAGAAGCTCCCTGCGCGCCGCTGGCCGGCCGCGCTGCAGACCGCGATGTGGGTCTACCGGCCCGTTCCTTTTCTGTTCAGCCAGCAACGCAAGTTCGGCGACACCTTCAAGGTGCGGCTGCTGAGCGTCGGCGATATCGTGATGACCTGTGACCCGGAGGAGATCCGCAAGGTCTTCACCGCGCGCGGTGACCACCTGCACGCCGGTGAGGCGAACATGGTGCTCGCACCGATCGTCGGTGACAACTCGGTGCTGACGCTCGACGACGAGCGGCACATGCGCCAGCGCAAGCTGCTGCTGCCGCCGTTCCACGGCGAGCGCATGCGCGGCTACCTGGCGACGATGGAACAGATCACCGACGAGGCGATCGACCGCTGGCCCCGCGACCGCTCGTTCCGGCTGCGCGATGAGACCCAGGCGATCACGATGGACGTGATCCTGCGCGTGGTCTTCGGCATCACCGACGCCGACCGTCGTCGCGCGTTCCGCGACGCGATGAACGCGGTCGAGCCGCAGCGCTGGTTCAAGCGCTTCGCGCTGATGCCGCTGGCCCAGCGCATCCCGTCGCTCGAGCGCCGCCTGTTCGCCGGCTTCAACAAGTCGATGGCCGACTTCGACGCCTTGATGTACGAGGAGATTCACAACCGCCGCGAGGCGCCGGACGCCGCGGAGCGCGATGACATCCTCTCGCTGCTGCTGCAGGCGCGCGACGAGGACGGCAACCCGATGACCGACGAGGAGCTGCGCGACGAGCTGATGACGCTGGTCGTCGCCGGCCACGAGACGACCGCGACGGCGCTCGCCTGGACGTTTGAGTTGATGCTGCGCAAACCCGAGGTCTGGCAGCGCGTCATCGAGGAGGCGAACGCAGGCGGTTCGGAGTATGTCGACGCGGCGATCAAGGAGTCGCTGCGGATGCGGCCGATTCTGCCGGCCGTCGCCCGCGTGATCAAGGAGCCGTGGGAGATCGCGGGCGTAACGCTGCCGCGCAACGCCGCGATCGCGCCGAACATCTTTCTCTCGCACTACCGCGAGGCGACCTGGGGTGACCCGCAGGAGTTCCGCCCGGAACGCTTCATCGGCGAGTCGCCGGACGGATCGGCCTGGCTGCCGTTCGGCGGTGGCATCCGCCGCTGCATCGGCGCGGCGTTCGCGCTGTACGAGATGCGCGCGGTGATTCAGACGATCGCGCGCCGCGTCGACATGCGGCTCGAGCGCGAGATCCCCGAACGGATCGTGCGCCGCGCGATCACGTTTGCGCCCGGCAAGGACGTGCCCGTGCTGATCACGGACGTCGAACGCAGTGAGCAGCCGAAGCGCGAGACGCTTGAGCCGGCTGCCGTGGCCTAAGAACTAGCTGACCTGGTCCCAGGCCATCAGGTCTGGAAGCGGGTCGAAGACCTTCGACTCCCAGATCGCACCGGTCCACTCTTCGAAGTGCAGGTGGCAGGCCGTCGCGTCGCCGGTGCGGCCGACGTTGCCGATCGCTTGGCCGGTGTACACCTGGTCGCCGGGCCGGAAGGGTGATTTGGTGATCAGGTGCATGTAGGCCTGGTCGCCGACTCCGCCGTTGGGCCGGATTACGAGGTAGTTGCCGGCGGCCGACTGGAAGGTGCTCTGGATCACCGTGCCGCCGCGCGCCGCGACGAGCTTGACGCCGCATTTTGCCATCACGTCCTGGCCCTGGTGTGTGTGACCCGCGCGGCCGGCGCCGAACTTTGCGCCGCCCTGGCCGTAGTTGTGCTTGCCGCGCACAGGGAACATGAAGCCGTAGAGGTCGAAGGCGTCGCGCGGCTGCGCGGCTGCGGCCTTGCTCGTGACGCCGGCACTTGACGCCATCACGCCGGCATCGCCGACGATCGAGACGTTGAAGGCGTAGCGGCCCGACGGAGCGGGTTTGCCCGCGACCTGGCCGGTCCAGTCGACGGAGACGACCTGGTTCGGCGGCGCGGCGATTGACCAGGACTGCACTGCTTGGCCGTTGCTCTGGCGCACCAGCGAGATCTGCGCGGAGGCGTTGTTGACGCCGTTGGAGCGCAGCGAAAAGCGCACGAGCTGCTTGGCGCCGAAGAAGACGGTGCGCGGGGTGCTGGTGCCGGTCTCGAGCGAAACGCCGGCCGGCGTGCCGGGTACCGGCTGCAGATCCGGCGAGCCGATCACGGGCGGCAAGGGGCGGATCGCGATCGGCGCGGTCCTGCGCGAGCTGACTTTTGAGACGGTGATCGCGACGATCGATCCGGTGCCGCTGTCGGCCGGCACGCGGACGGTTGCCATCTTCGACTTGGCCGTGATCACCGCGGCGCTGGTGTCGTCGGCCTTGCCCTGCGAGCCGAGGAAGCTGACCGTTTTGACGACGTCGAGATCCTCGCCTTTGAGGCGGATCACGCTGCCGGCTTGGATGCCGCGCTTCTTCGCGCATGCGCGGGCGCAGACGACCTGTTTGATCTTCGGCGTGATCACGACGACGCTGCCGCCGCTGCCTGCCTGGGCAGCCGGCACGGCCAGCGCGAGCGCAGCTAGCGCGAACACCAACGGCAAGATCAACGATTTGACGCGAATGGTCAGCCCTTCTCTTCTGTTCTCGAACTGAGTTGGGCCTACGGGGTTAGCTGACGGGCTCGCGCATGAAGAGCAGCGCTACGGACAGTCCGGTCCGATTCGCCCCAAAACCTTGGTTCCCCCGCCCGGCGAGTACGGGACTCGACCGGTTCGGCAGGCTTTCTTGGTGGCGGAGTATATGGCTCGAAATGGTCGGAAGGTGGCTAAGTAACCCCTCCACGGGGCTGTTTCCCCGCAAATTCCGCGTTCTTGCAGGTTGCAAGCGGCTTCGTCTATCCTTCCGGGACCGCACTGCGCGCCGCGAATACGCGCGCCCGCGGTTCCTTACGAAGACTGAGAAGAAGAGCAGCGAAACAACCATGTCCAAGACCTACGTAGCCACACCCGAGACCCGCAACCGCGAGTGGGTGATCGTCGACGCCGAGGGCAAAACCCTCGGTCGTCTCGCTACGCAGATCGCCGACACGCTGCGCGGCAAGAACAAGCCGGAGTACACGCCGCACATTGACACCGGTGACTTCGTCGTCGTAATCAATGCCGAAAAGATCAAGGTCACCGGCAAGAAGCTGACCGAGAAGATTTACTACCGCCACACCGGATACCCGGGCGGACTGCGCCAGCGCACCCTTGAGGAGCAGCTCGAGCGCCGTCCCGAAGAGGTCATCCGCAAGGCCGTCAAGGGCATGCTGCCGCGCACCAAGCTGGGCGCCGCGCAGCTGCGCAAGCTGAAGGTCTACGCCGGCACCGAGCACCCGCACGAGGCTCAGAACCCGCGCGTGGTCGAGCTGAACACCTAACCAAGGATTTATTGAAGTGAGCGAAGAGAACACGACCAACGAAACCATCGCGACCGAGGAGCAGCCGAGCGCGCTTTCACTCGCGGCCGATGCCCGCTACACGGCGACCGGCAAGCGCAAGACCGCGGTGGCCCGCGTGATTCTCAAGCCGGGTTCCGGCAACATCACGGTCAACGGCCGTGAGCTCAACGACTACTTTCCGCGCCCGACGCTTCAGGTGACCGCCAAGGAATCGCTGAACAAGGTCGACAGCCTCGACAAGGTCGACGTGATCGCGCGCGTTCACGGCGGCGGCGTCGCCGCTCAGGCCGGCGCTGTGCGCCACGGCATCGCCCGCGCGCTGCTCGAGGCCGATGAGAACCTTCGCGGCGAGCTCAAGCGCGCCGGCTTCCTGACGCGTGACGCACGCGTCAAGGAGCGCAAGAAGGCCGGCCTCAAGAAGGCCCGCAAGCGTCCGCAGTTCAGCAAGCGTTAACGCACGCTGATTTACTGCCCTTCTTGGCTGTAAGGCACTACTTCGGGACCGACGGCATCCGTGGCGATGCCGACTCTCTGCTCACAGACGAGTTGGTGACGTCGCTCGGCCGCGCAGCCGTCGAGGTGCTCGGCGGCGAGCGCACACGGATGGCGGTCCTGCGCGACACTCGCGCCTCCGGACCGCGTATCGAGCGCGCCCTCGCGGCCGGCGCTGCTTCTGCCGGTGCCGACGTGAAGCTCGCCGGCGTGCTGCCGACGCCGGCCGCGCCGGTGCTGATCGAGCACTTCGGTTTCGACCTCGTAGCCGTCGTCTCGGCCTCGCACAACCCGTTCGCCGACAACGGCATCAAGTTCTTCGGCGCCGACGGGATGAAACTGTCTGACGAGACCGAAGCGGCGATCGAGCAGCGCATCGACACGGCGCCCGACCCCGGCGACCATCACGGATCGGTTACCGAGCTGCACGGGGCCGAGGACGACTACATCCGCGCGCTGCACGAGCGCTTCAGCGAACTCGACCTTTCGGGCATGAAGGTTCTGCTCGACACGGCGAACGGCGCGACCTATCGCGTGGCACCGGAGATCATGCGCCGGCTCGGGGCGGATGTGGACGTGATGTTCGACGCTCCCGACGGTCAGAACATCAACGCCGGCTGCGGCTCGACGCAGATGGACGCACTGATCGGCGGGATTCGCGACGGCGCGTACGACGTCGGCTTCGCCTTCGACGGTGACGGCGACCGGTTGCTTGCGGTCGACGCCGAAGGCCGCGTGGTCGACGGCGACGAGCTGATCGCGCTGGCGGCGCTGCATCTGCGCGACGACGGCCGCCTGCCCGGCGACGGCGTGGTCGTGACCGTGATGACGAACTACGGTTTTCACCAGGCGATGGAACAGGCTGGGCTGAACGTGGCGGTGACGCCCGTGGGCGACCGCTACGTGCTCGAAGAGCTGATGTCGCGTGGCTGGGCGCTCGGCGGCGAGCAGTCGGGTCACCTGATCGAGCGCGGCTTCATCGCGACCGGCGACGGCACGGCCAGCGCGTTGCTCACCTTGGAGTCGTTACGCGCCGCCGGCAACAACCTGCACGATGTGATCCCGATGGAGAAGCTGCCGCAGAAGCTCGTCAACGTGCGTGTCGCCGACCGCGGCGCGATCGATGGGGCTGGCACGGTCTGGGCGGCCGTAAAGGAAGAGGACGAGAAGCTGAGCGGCCGCGGCCGTGTGCTCGTGCGCGCCTCGGGCACGGAGCCGCTGGTGCGCGTGATGACCGAGGCGCCGACCAGCGAAGAGGCCGACGCCGTCTGCGAGCGGCTCGTCGGGCTGATCGAGCGCGAGCTCGGCTGACCGGCCGCTTCCGCCGATCCGCACATAAACTCATTGCCTCATGTGCGGAATCGTCGGATACGTCGGCTCACGGCCGTCGCGCGAACTTCTCATCCAAGGACTGGAACGGCTCGAATACCGCGGCTATGACTCCGCGGGGGTTGCGCTCGTGCACGACGGCGCGATCGATTCGGTGCGTGCGGTCGGCAATCTCGCCAACTTGAAGGCGGCAATTGCGGCTCAGAATGGCTCCGCCGCCGCCGCCGCCGAGGCCGCGACCACCGGCATCGGCCACACCCGCTGGGCGACCCATGGCCGCGTCACCGAGGAGAACGCCCATCCGCACTTTGATCCGTCGGAGAAGATTCAGATCGTGCTCAACGGCATCGTTGAGAACTGGGTTGAGCTGCGCGAGCGCTTCAAGAACACCGGCGCCAAGTTCACCTCCGAGACCGACGCTGAGGTAGTGGCCCACCTCGTCGCCGAGCACTACGACGGCGACCTGATCGAGGCGGTGCGCGCGGCGTTCAACGAGCTGCGCGGTCACTACGCGTTCGTAGCGGTGGCCGCCGACGAGCCTGACCTGATCGTCGCGGCGCGCAAGGAGTGTCCGCTGGTGATCGGCCGCGGCGAGGGCGAGAACTTCGTCGCCTCCGCGATCCCGGCGTTCCTGCGCGAGACGCGCAACGTACAGATCGTTGAGAACGACGAGATCGTTGCGATCACGCCCGAGGGCACGACGTTCGTAAGCGCAGCGGGCGAGCCGATCGACCGCGCGGTTGACGAGATCACCTGGGACGAGGACTCCGCCGAAAAGGGCGGCTTCGACACCTTCATGCTGAAGGAGATCTATGAGCAGCCCGACGCCGTCGCCGAGACGATCGCCGACCGCGTTGCCGAAGACGATCACGTTGAGCTCGTCGACTTCCTCAGCGACGACATCCTGGAGCAGGCCGACCGCGTAGTGATCGTCGCCTGCGGCACCTCCTACCACGCCGGCCTGATCGGCCGCTACGTGATCGAGAGCTGGGCGCGTGTACCGGTCGAGATGGACGTCGCGTCTGAGTACCGCTACCGCAACCCGGTGCTGCGCGAGAACGACATCGTCATCGGCATCACCCAGAGCGGCGAGACCGCCGACACGCTTGCCGCGATGCGGCTGGCCAAAGAGGCCGGCGCAAAGGTCGTGGCCGTCACCAATGTGATGGGCTCGCAGGCCACACGTGACGCCGACGCAGTGCTCTACACGCGCGCCGGTCTGGAGATCGGTGTCGCGGCAACGAAGACTTTTGTGTCGCAGGTCGCTGCGATGTACTTGATTGCGCTGAAGCTCGCCGAGCTGAAGGGCACGCTGAGCGCCGACGAGCGCCGCGAACTGATCACCGAGCTGCGCAAGATCCCGCACTACCTCGAGGAGATGATCGCTCCCGACGACGAGCGTGCAAAGAAGATCGCCGAGCACTGGTCGGACGCCGAGTTCTTCCTGTATCTCGGCCGCCACGTCGGACTTGGGGTGGCGCTCGAAGGCGCATTGAAGCTAAAAGAAGTCTCATACATCCCGACTGACGCCTACGCCGCCGGTGAGATGAAGCACGGGCCGATCGCGCTGCTGGACGAGCGCACGCCGGTCGTGTGTGTGGCGACCGACTCGCCGGTGCTCGACAAGGTCGCCTCCAACATCGCCGAGGTTCGTGCTCGCGGCGCCTATGTGATCGCCGTCGCGACCGAGGGCAACAAGACCGTGCACGAGTACACCGACGAAGTGCTGTACGTGGCGAAGACGCACTGGCTGCTGCAGCCGCTGCTGGCGGTTGTGCCGCTGCAGCTGCTGGCGTACCACATCGCGCGTCGCCGCGGCCTCAACGTGGACCAGCCGCGCAACCTCGCGAAGACCGTTACGGTCGAGTAGGAACTACGGTCGAGTAGAAATTGTTCGCCCGCATGGGGGTGGAATCTCGCCGCCTCAGCCAATAGGCTGGTGCCGATGATCGGACTCGGCATCGATCTGTTGGAAATCGATCGGCTTGAAAAGGCTCTCGAGCGGCGTCCGCGCCTCGCGGATCGCCTGTTCACGCGCGCCGAGCGCGACTACGCCGATCGCCACGGCCGCCCGGGGCAGCACCTGGCGGTGCGCTTCTGCGCGAAGGAGGCGGTCGCGAAGGCGCTCGATCTGCGCTCCTGGTCGTTCACGGATGTCGAGGTCGTCGACACCGGCGGCGCACCGAAGATTCGCCTCGCCGGCCGTGCCGCAGACGTGGCGGCCGAGCACGGGATCGGCGTGCGTGTGTCGCTGACGCACACGAACAACACCGCCGCCGCCGTTGCCTTCGTTCACGAGGATCTCAGCGGCTTCTAATCCCGCCGCCATGTCCTCTTCGAGACTCCCACGCTGGGCCGAGCCGCTGCTGAACGCCGAGCAGATGCGGGCCGTCGACGCCTGGACGATCGACAAGGGCGCGGTGCCCTCGCTGGAGCTGATGGAGCTGGCCGGCACGGCCGTGGCGCGCACCGCGCTGGAGCCGGCGCCGGAGGGTCCGATAGTGATCGTCTGCGGCAAGGGCAACAACGCTGGCGACGGGCTCGTCGCCGCGCGCCTGCTGCGTGAGAACAAGGATCGTCTGGGGGAGAAGCAGGTCGAGGTGATGCTGCTGGCTGAGCCGGACTCGCTTTCGCCCGACGCCGCCGCGAACTTGATGCGCCTGCCCGGCGATGCGCCGTACGCCTTCGACGCGGGCTTGATCGCTCGCGCCGGTGTGATCATCGACGCGATGCTCGGCACCGGCGCCACCGGGGCGCCGACCGGCGTATTTGCCGAAGCAGTCACGGCGATCAACCGCCGCTCATCGGCATCGACAGTGATCGCCGTGGACATGCCGACCGGCGTGGACGCCTCGACCGGCGTGGCAGCCGGCGACGCCGTCTATGCGGACGTCACGATCAGCTTGCACGCACCGAAGATCGGCCAGTACGTTGCGCCGGGCGTCTTCCACTGCGGCGAGCTGCGCGTCGCCGACATCGGCATCCCCGCCGAAGCTGCAAGCGGCGCCGGCATCTCGGCTGCGGCCGGCACGATCGGTGCCCAGGTGTTGAAGCTGGCGCCGCGGCGCGACGACGCCAGCAGCAAGTTCAGCTCTGGCGTGCTCGGGGTAGTCGGCGGTTCGACCGGCCTGACCGGGGCAGCTTGCCTGGCCGCCGAGGCGGCGCAGCGCACGGGCGCCGGATATGTGACCGCGTTCGTGCCGGCAAGTCTCAACATGGTGTTCGAGCAGCGCCTGCTTGAGGTGATGTCGGTACCGCTGCCCGACGACGACGGCGCGATGACTTCCGCGGGGCTCGAGCGCTTCGAGCAGCGCGCACAGCGCTGTGACGCGCTCGTCGTGGGGCCGGGGATCGGTCGCGCGCCGGCGACGATCGAGTTCGTGCGCGCACTGCTGGCGGCGAGCGACAAGCCCGTGTTGATCGACGCCGACGGCCTATTCGGATTTGCCGGCGCGATCGAGGACCTGCGCCGCGACGCACCGACGATCGTCACGCCGCACTCCGGCGAGCTGGCGCGGCTGCTCGGCACCGACAGCGACACCGTCGACGCGGCGCGGATCGAGCACGCCACCAGCGCTGCGGAGCGCAGCGGCGCCGTCGTGGTGCTGAAGGGCTCGGACACGATCGTCGCGGCGCCCGGCGCGCCGCCGCTGATCAATACGTTGCGCGCTCCCGGACTGGCGACGGCCGGCACCGGCGACGTGCTTTCGGGTGTCGCCGGGGCCTATCTGGCGAAGGGGCTGGGCGCAGCTGACGCCGCCGCGGCGGCGGTCTACGCGCACTCGCTCGCCGGCCGCGAAGCGTCTGAGCGGCGCGGCACCGACCACATGATCGCGAGCGACGTGATTCAGGCGATTCCGGCGGTTCTTTCTTAGTCGGAACAGACGGCCGCGGGCGCTATCGTGGCCGCAGTGGGCGAGATCTCACAGCACGGCGTCGATTCCGCGACGCTGCGACGCGCGGTCGCGCGTGTCGATGTCTCCGCGATCGCGGCGAACGTTGCACGCCTGAAAGACGCGATGACCGGCGACGCCGGGATCTGCGCGGTCGTCAAGGCCGACGGGTATGGCCATGGAATCCAGCAGTCGGCCGCCGCCGCCGTGCAGGGCGGCGCGGATCGCTTGGCCGTCGTCACGCCGTCTGAGGCCGCGCTGGTGGCCGAACTCGGCCTCGACGCGCCGATCCTGCTGCTCGCGCCGATCCCGGACGACGACCTGATCGCCGCGGTGGCGACCGGCGCGGAACTGACCGCTTGGACCGCCGACGCGATCGCAGCGATCGCGCGGGCTTCACTGATGCTCGACCGGCCGACGAAGCTGCACATCAAGCTCGATACGGGAATGAGCCGCTTCGGCGCTTCGACAGAAGACGAGGCGCTCGCCGCGCTCGCCGCTGCCGCGGCCACTGACGGCGTCGAGCCGGTCGCCGTCTGGACTCACTTCGCGACCGCCGACGAGCCCGGCGACGACTACTTTCCGCGCCAGCTCGAGCGCTTCACGAGCTTCGTCGAGCGCGCCCGCGCGGAGCACCCCGGCCTGCTGGCGCACGCCGCCAACAGTGCGGCTCTACTGCGCGACCCCGCGAGCCACTTCGACTTCGCGCGGCCGGGCATCGCGATCTATGGACTCGACCCGTTTCATCGCGACGCGGCCGCCCAAGGACTCAGGCCCGCGCTTTCGCTGCACTCTTACGTGGCCTCGGTGCGACCGCTCGCGGCCGGCGAATCGACCGGCTACGGCCGCCGCTTCATTGCGCAGTCCGACACGCGGATCGCCACTGTGCCGATCGGTTATGGCGACGGATGGCGGCGGATCCTCACGAACAACGCCGACGTGTTGATCGGTGGCCGGCGCTACCCGCAGGTCGGCACCGTGAGCATGGACAGCGTGATGGTCGACATCGGCGCCGGTTCGACGATCGAGCACGGCACGCCGGTCACGTTGATCGGCAGCGACGGCGACGCACAGATTGCGACCGAAGAGGTTGCCGAGCGCGCGCAGACGATCAACTACGAGATCACCTGCGGTCTGACCGCGCGCACGCAGCGTGAGTACGTCAACCAGGCCTGATTTCGGTGGCTGACGTGCTTGACATGGCGTCGCTGATCGCGCGCAACGAACCGCTTGCGCAGGTCGTCGCCACGCCTGAACTGCCGCCGTGCTGGATCGTCGGCGGCGCGGTGCGCGACGCGCTGGTCGGCCGCCGCGTGACCGACGTCGACCTCGCCGTCGACGGCGACGCCAAGGCTGCAGCGCAGGCTCTGCACAGGCGGCTCGGCGGCGACATCTTCAGCCTCTCCGATCGCTTTGGAACATGGCGGGTGCTGCCGGACGCAGGGGAGTGGCAGATCGATCTGACCGCGCTGCGCGGCGACTCGATCGAGGCCGACCTGGCGCTGCGTGACTTCACCGTAAACGCGATGGCGATCGCCCTGGGCGACCCGTCGCAGCTGATCGATCCGCTCGGCGGCGCGGACGACATCGCGGACAAGCGGCTGCGCGTCCTGGGCGCGAGCGCCTACGCGGACGACCCACTGCGGCCGCTGCGCCTGCCACGTTTCGCCGCCGCGCTGGAGTTCGAGCCCGACGCCGAGACGCTGCGGCTCACACGTGAGCACGCGGCGGCCGTGAATGACGCCGCGCCCGAGCGGATCTTTGCCGAGCTACGTGAACTGATGCGCGCGCCGGGTGTGCTGCGCGGGCTCGAGCTGCTCGAGCTCTGCGGGCTGACCGCCGTTCTGCTGCCCGAGCTGCTGGAGCTGCGCGGCGTCGAGCAGTCGGTTTACCACCATCTCGACGCATACGACCACACGATCGAGGTGCTCGAGCAGCTGCTCGCCTTCGAGCAGGCGCCGGCCGAGATCTTCGGCGAGGACGCAACAGATTTGGTCGAGCAGCTCGAGCGGCCGCTTGCCGACGAGTTGACGCGCGGCGAGGCGCTGCGCTGGGCGGCACTGTTGCACGACATCGCCAAGCGCGAGACGCGCAGCGTATTCGAGAACGGCCGGGTCGGTTTCCCCGGTCACGACAGGCGCGGCGCGGAGATCGTGCGCGTGATCTGCGGACGCCTGAATACCAGTGACAAGTTCGCGCAGTACGTCGCCGCGCTCACGCGTCATCACCTGCGTCTCGGCTTCCTGGTCGATGCGCAGCCGCTGTCCAAGCGCGCTGAGCACGCGTATCTGCGCATCTGTGAGCCGGTCGAAGTGGAGGTGGGGGTGCTCTCCGTGGCCGACCGCACCGCGACGCGCGGCCGCAAGTCCGAGCAGGCGATCGCCGCTCATCTCGAGCTCGCGGCAGAACTCAACCGCGCCGCCCTCGCATGGCGCGCCAATGCGGACCAGCCGCCACTGGTTCGCGGCGACGTGCTCGCCGAGGCGCTGGGGATCGAGCCGGGTCCGCAGCTCGGCGAACTGCTCGACGAGATCGCGGAAGCTCGCTACGCAGGCGAGATCGCGGACGAAGCCGGCGCAATCAGACTCGCCCAGCGCCGGATTCAGAATTAGGCGCTAGATTGAGGCAATGGCGGACGATTGCATCTTCTGCGCGATCGCGGAGCGCACCGCTCCGGCGGAAGTGGTCCAAGCCGACGCGCACACGATCGCATTTTTGGATATCAACCCGGCGACACGTGGCCACACACTTGTGATCCCGCGCCACCACTCGGCGAACCTGCTCGACGTTCCGCAGGCGGATCTGCACCGCGTTGCCACGATGGCGCAGGCGATCGCGGGGCGGATGCCCGAAGTGCTCGGCGCCGACGGCGTCAATCTGCTTAATTCATGCGGCGCGGCCGCCTGGCAGACGGTTCATCACTTCCACATGCACGTGATACCGCGCTACGACGACGATCCGCTGAAGTTGCCGTGGGTTCCAGGGCCTCCGGCGGCCGACGAACTGGCTCAAATAGCGGAAGAACTGCGTTAGCCGCCCCACCGCGTAAGCTTTGCTCCATGAGCAAAGAGGAAAAGATCGAGATGGAGGGCGAGATCCTCGAAGCCCTTCCGAACACGATGTTCAAGGTTCGCCTCGACAACGATCACGAAGTGCTCGGGCACATCTCGGGCAAAATGCGCCGCCACTACATCAGGATCCTGCCGGGAGACCGCATCAAGATTGAGCTCTCCCCGTACGACCTGTCTCGCGGCCGCATCACTTACCGCTACAAGTAAGACGCTTACGCGTCCATCTTGTGGATTCGCCAGACCGACCACCATGCGGAGGCGGCGAGCATTCCGGTGACGGCGAGGATCGCCGGCCAGGTGACGTGCCAGGTGACGGTTGAGATGTAGCCCTGGCGCACGCCGCTGAGCACGTAGGTGAAGGGGTTGATGTGCGCGATCTGCCGCATCCAAGGCGCGAGCAGCGCGATCGGCGCGTAGACCGCCGTGAGCTGCATCAGCATGAAGCCCGAGGACTGCATCAGCGGCGCGGCGTCCTGTGACTTGAACTTCATCGCCAGGCCGCAGCTCCAGAGCGCCATGATCGCGGCGAGCAACGCCGCGAGAACCAACGAGATCACGAAGCCGGCTACGCCCGGGAAGTGCAGGCCGACCGAGAAGCCGACTACCAGCAGCAGGGCCGCCGGCATCATCACGCGGATACCGGCCGAGCAGACGAGGCCGGCGAGGATCACCCAGCGCGGGGCGGGGGCGAGCAAGATGCGGTCGAACCAGCCCGACTCGATGTCGCGCGCAAGGTTGACGCCGGTCGCGGCGCCGGTGAAGGCCGCCGACTGGATGAAGCCGACCGGCAGGATCCAGTCCATGTAGTTGACCTGCCCGAAGCCGGGCAGCGTGTGTAGCTGGCCGAAGATCGAGTAGCTGCCGAGCATGAAGATCGTCGGCGCGATCACGCCGGGCACCGACGCGCCCGGCACGCGCAGGATCTCGTTGAGCCCGCGGCGCACGAGCGCCCACATCAAACGCAGGTTCTCGGCCATGTACTCGCGCATCAGTCGGTCCCCAGTCGCACGCGCAGTGCCCAGACCGAGATCAGCGAAGTGAAGATCGCCATGCCGATCGCCACCAGGAACGCGTTGATCATCGTGGTCGTGCTGATCCCGCTGATGATCGGCTCGCGCATGCCTTCGGCGATGTAGCTGATCGGGTTGTAGCCGGCGACGCTCGCCGCGGGCTCAGTCAGCAGCGCACGCGGGAAGAACGCCGACGAGAGAAAGATGATCACGAAGACGAGCGGGAACATGCCCTGCACCCACTGTGCCTGCGCGCGCAGCGACAGCGCGACGGCGAGGCCGCCGAGCGAGGCGGCGCACAGCGCCGCCAGCACGAGCACGATCAGCACGCCGAGCACGCCCGCGTGGATCCCGGCCCCGAACGCGACGCCGAGCGCGAGGTAGAGGCCGGCCTGGAAGAGCGCGAGGATCGCGCTGCCGAGCACGCGGCCCAGCACCAGCGCCGAGCGCGGCACGGGCGCGACGATCATCCGGTCGAAGAAGCCGTTGTCGACGTCGATCGAGAGCGTGATGCCGGTCATCAGGCCGCCGAGCATCGTGGACTGCAGGATCGCGCCGGCGATTGCGAACTCGAAGAAGCTGTCGACCTGCGGGAAGCCCGGCAGGTTGATCGCGCGCGCCGCGCCGCCCGACGTGACGAGCAGGAAGATCGTCGGAACGAGGAAGATCGGCGTCAGCGACTGCGGCCGCCGGACGATGCGAATGATCGACCGGTTGGCGATCGCGAAGACGATCCGCAGGTAGGCGCCGGGTGAGGTCACTTGGCGTCGCCGGCGGTGACCGGGGCGGCGTCTTCGCCGGCTTCGGCGCCACTTGCCGCCTCGTCATCGTCGCCGTCCGACGGGAAGTAGTGGCCGGTCTTCAGCAGGAAGACGTCGTCGAGCGACGGCTCCACGAGGTCGATGCGGTCGATCGTCACACCCGCCGAGTCGAGCTCTACTACGTAGGGCGCGAGCTGAGTCTTGCCGGCCGGCAGCTTCAGGCACAGGCTGACGCCTGGGCGCGGGTCGATCAAAGTGCCGTGCGCCGAGAGCTTCGCGCGCGCGATCGCGCGCATCGCCTCGTCGTGCACCGTGACTTCGAGCTTCGAGGCGCCGGCGTCGGCCTTCAGCTCGTCCGGCGTGCCCTCGGCGACGAGCTGGCCCTTGGCGATGATGCCGACACGGTCGGCCAGCGCGTCGGCCTCTTCGAGGTACTGCGTGGTGAGGAAAACCGTCGTGCCGGCGGCATTGAGCGCACGGACCTCGTCCCAGAGGACTTTTCTGCTGATCGGGTCGAGGCCGGTGGTCGGCTCGTCGAGGAACAGCACGCTCGGCTCGTGGATCAGCGACATCGCGAGGTCGAGCCGGCGGCGCATGCCGCCGGAGTAGGTGCCGACGCGCGCATCGCGGGCGCGCACCAGGTCGACGCGTTCGAGCAGTTCGTCGGCCTTCGCGCCGGCCGCGGCCTTGCGCAGGCCGTGCAGCGTCGCCTGCAGCTGCAGCAGTTCGAAGCCGGTCATCAGCGGGTCGAGCGCGGCTTCCTGCAGCGTCACGCCGATCGCGCCGCGTACCTTGCCGGGCTGGGTGACGATGTCGTAGCCGGCGACGCGCGCCGTGCCGCGGGTCGGCCGCAGCAGCGTGACGAGCATCCGCACAATCGTCGTTTTGCCGGCGCCGTTCGGGCCGAGAAAGCCGTAGACCTCGCCGTCCTTTACGGCGAACGAAACGCCGTCTACTGCCGTAAGTGTGCTGCCGGCGGGGCCTTTGAATTCACGCACGATCCCGTCGACTTCGATTACCTCTGCCATCGGCGGGCAGTCTAGTTGCGCAACCCGCGTTGCAGTTCAGTGCACCATTTCCGGGTAAAAACGTCTGCAAATCTGACGATTTGGGTATGGTTCCAGGCCAGACAACCCGCGAAACCGCAACTTGGCCGGTAGGGCGTGTTCAATTACACATGATGACCATTCGCAAGCTCACAACGACTTTGTCCTTCGCCGCCGTCGCGTGCGCGGCTTTTCTGGCCCTCGCGGCGCCGGCCGGTGCCGACACGTACGAACTCGGCGACCAGGGCGCCTTTCCGACTGCAGCCTGCCCGGCGGCGAACACCTGCCAGGTGATCGACCAGCTGACCGGCTACCAGCTGCAGATCGGCACGAAGAAGAATCCCTTCCGCGTGACCAAGAGTGGGCGAATGGTCGCCTTCACGATCGTCGTGCCTGAGATCACCGACAAGCAGGCGAAGTTCTTCAACAACAAGTTTTCCAACGGCCCGACCGTGCGCGTCTCGATCCTGCGCCCGAAGAAGCGCAGGGGCGTCAAGTACCGCTACGTGCTGGTCGGCCAGAGTGACACGTACCAGCTGAAGAACTATCTCGGCAGCACGCCGACCTTCCCACTGGTCAAGTCGCTGTCCGTGCACCGCAACGACATCGTCGCGATCACGACCGACACCTGGCTGCCGGCATTTTCGGTTGGGCTTGACGCGACCAACGTCTGGCGCGCCAGCCGCAACGCGAAGAAGTGCGACGACGTATCGACGCCGGCGATGCACCAGACGGTCGGCCAGATCAAGGTCTACGGCTGCGGCTACAAGTCCGCCCGCCTGCTGTACCGCGCGACGATCATCGCGTCGCCGACGCCGACCGTCAAGAAGAAGAAGTAGCTTCGCGCTAGGCCGGTTCGGCTTCGCGGGCCTCTTCGCTGGAGGCCGCGATCCGCTGCAGCGCCTTGGCGTCGTGCAGGTCCGCGTCCGCGCGGCGCATCAGCTCGTCCGGCCCTTCGGCGCCGTTCCAGAAGACGTAGCGCACGGTCGCGCCGCCCGGCAGATCGTGCGTGAGCTTCAGGCGCGCGGCTTCAATCGCGCCGGCGATACGCGCGGCGAAGGCGTCCATGTTGGCGTGTGCCTCCGGCACGCAGACGATCGCGAACTCGTCGCCGCCGCGGCGGGCGACCATTTCGTCCTCGCGCACCGTCTGGCGAATCGCGTTGGCGGTCTCGACCAGCACCGCATCGCCCATCGTGTGGCTGTAACGGTCGTTGACGAACTTGAAGCCGTCGAGGTCGACCATGATCAGGGCCAGCTCGTCGCCGACCAAGCGGCAGCGGTCGATCTCGTCCTCGACGCGGCGATGGAAGCCGCGTAGGTTGGCGACTCCGGTCAGTGGATCGACGACCGACAGCCGCTCGGCGTCGCTGGCGAACTTGCGCCCCGCACGCCGGCCGCGCGCGAGCATGAAGTACAGCACGGCCATCACGCCGACGAAGATCGCCACGCGCACCGCGATGAACTGGTAATTGCTGGTGACCAAGAAGTACGAGTAGAAGAACATCGAGGCCGCTGCGTAGGGAATCGCCTGCACCCAGTTCAGGCAGTAGATGACCAGCGGCGTCTGCAGCGCGTAAAGCTCGATCAGAGCCTGGCGCGATTCGCCTGCATGGAAGATCGCGATCGTCGTGAAGACGAGTGACAGTGCGAGCGGGATGTGCATCAGCCAGAGCGGCGCACGGCGCAGGGCGCCCAGCACTGAGATTCCGGCGCAGACTGCGAGGGCGACGATGCAGGCGGCGATCGTCGAGTTGCGCAGGTCCGGAGCGGTGCCGCCCACGGCGACCGCGGCCATCAAGATTGCGGGCGTGGCGACGGCACCGGCCGTGAACCACCAAGCGGCGCGGCGATCGTCCATATCCGACGCCGACGCCGAACGGCGAACCGCCGTGTCGGTGAACTCCGGTTCGCTCTCGTCGAGTCCGGCGCTGAAAACGCTCTCGGCCGCGGCATCGGGCTTGCCCTCGGCGAGTTCGAGCTCGCGGCGCTCGGGGTGAGCGTCGAGCTTGGCGTCGTGCAGGCCGTCGTCGACGCGGCGCAGGAACTGCTCCGGGGTCTCGCCGAAGACGTGTTGAACGAAGGTGACGCTCGCGTTCGGGTTGACCTCCGGGCAGACGGCGCGGCGGGCGCGCACGATCGCACTGTGGATCCGCTTGCGGAAGCGTTCCAGGTCGCGCGCCGGCGTGGCGATCGTGAGTACGGCGAACTCGTCGCCGCCGCGGCGCACCAGCAGGTCGCCGGGCTCCATCTCTTCGGTCAAGGCGATGGCGACGGACTTCAGCACGCGGTCTCCAAGGGCGTAGCTGAAGCGGTCGTTGACCTCTTTGAAGTCGTCGAGGTCGATCGCAAAGATCACGACGCTGTTGCCGTTGCGCGTCGAACGCTGGATCTCCTGACGCAGGCGGTTCTGCAGCCGGCGCAGGTTCGCGAGCCCGGTCAGCGGGTCGGTCACGGAAAGATCATGATTTAACGCGGCCAAGCGCCGCAGGCGCGCCTGGGCGAAGATCAGGCCGCCGGTGACGACCAGCAGCACGCCGCCGACGACGACGGCGCGAGTGACGTGCGAGGGCGAGTTGTCGAAGATGATCAGCGCAACGACGATGTTCGCGATCGTCAGTAGGCAGTAGGGGACCGCGATCTTCGGCGCGTGCAGGTAGGCGATTGCGAGCGTCGGGAACATCGTGATCAGCATCAGCGCGCCGATCGAGTCGCCGACGACGACGGCGCCGACCGCGAGCACGCCCAGCGGCAGCAGGATCCGCAGGTGCGCCCCCCACCAGACGTTGGGCAAGAAGCGGGCTCCAAGGATCAGCAGTGGCGAGCAGGCCAGCACGATGGTCGCGAGGATCGCTACGCCCTGGTTGACGGCGTGGCCGTCGGAGAAGCGTTCGATCAACAGGACTGAAAGACCGCCGATCCAGTAGAGCGCCGCCGAGACGTACCAACCCGCCGATTCCGGCAAGCCAATACCGCCGAAATGGCCCTCGCGTTCGCCACCGTTGCTTTGGTCAACGGCGTTCTCGGTGGCGTCCCTGCCACCAGTAGCGCGTCCCCTGCGCTTGAACTGGTTCATTGAGCTTGTCACTTGTCTGCGGATCGGATTCCTTTCCGATCTATCGTCAGTGTGTAGTAGCCGGAGCTCGAACGCGTGTTGAGTTCATACCTTTGTTTAGGGCCCACTCGGGACCCCGGTACCGGACCCCCGCAAACCCGCATCGGCAAAGGAAATTCAGCTATCTAATAGTTCGGGCCTGAGGGCACTTTCGGCGGCCTATTTAGGCGCCTGAGAGGCTCGAACGAGGGATCCCCTGTACGGGGGTAGAGGCGCTGCGGCTACTGACCGGGGGCTGCGCCGCCGGTGTCCTGCTGCGGCGTGCCTTGGCCACCGCCACCGTTGTTCGGCTGCGTGCCTTGGCCGCCGGTGTCGTTAGTGCCGGTGCCTGAACCGCCCGTATCGGTGCCGGAAGAGCTGTCGCCGCTCGAATCGCCGGAACTGCTCGTGGAGCCGGTCGACGAGCTCGAGCCGGATCCCGATTTCGATTGGACCGAGGCGTCGGGAATCGTCAGTGCCGGCTTTTGGAGGTTTGATGTGTCGGCCGACGAGCTGTCTTGACCGCAACCGGCCAGCGCTCCGGCGACTGCCAGCAAGAAGATTGCCAGCGTGGTCCTGGCGAACGTGAGAGCGGGACGGCGTTCGGTGCGAGGCTCAGTCGCCATCGCCTGTCGCGCCGGTCGCGGGAATGCGGCGATCGCAGTAAGGACAGTCGTTGATGTCCTTCTGCACGAACTGCTCGCGGCTGCAGCCGCAGAGACGCAGGTTCTCTTCGCTCCACGGCAGCGCCGAGGGACCCTTGCCGGTCGGCAGAACCTCGCCGACGACTACGAACGGGGTGCCGGACTCGCGGTCGACGATCGTCGTGCCGTCTTCGACGACGGCGACGATGTCGCGCTTGAAGCCACCGGAGCGGAGGCGAAATTTCTGAGTCGGACTCACGAGGCGGGAGGATACCAACGTGCCGGGTCTGAAATTCCGCTGGACGAACGGGTGAGCGGCGCTCGTCAAACGCCCGAGCCCGCCTCTATGCTCGCCGCGGCAGATGCGAATCTTGATTTTCCACGGCTACCTGCTGAGGGGCACCGGTAGCAACGTCTATAACGCCGAGCTGGCGCGAGCTCTCGCGGCTGCCGGGCATGAGGTTCATCTGCTCTGTCAAGAGCGCGATGCACGCGAACTTGACTTCGTAGACGCCGTCGGCGACTGGAAGACCGGCGAGCTTAAGGTGGAGGGGCTGGACCGCGATCGCCCTGCCGGGCAGGGCAGCTGCACGGTCTATCTGCCGCCGATCGCGGATCTGCTGCCCGTCTACGTGGCGGACCGCTACGACGGCTTCACCGCAAAGCCTTTCCCTGAGCTGAGCGAAGAGGAACTTGAGTTCTATCTGCGTCGCAACGTGATGGCCGTGCGTGAGGTCTGTGAGCGCGCGAAGCCCGACTGCGCGCTGGCGAACCACATGGTGATGGGCCCGTTCGTGCTGGCGCGCGCGTTGTCGGAGGACGTGCCGTACGCCGTGAAGATCCACGGCAGCGCGATGGAGTACACGGTGCGCCCAAACCCGCGCTTTCTGCCCTACGCGGAAGAGGGCGTCAGCCGCGCCGCGACGGTGCTGGTCGGGTCGCGGCACATCGCCGAGCGCACCTGGGACACGCTGCGGGTGAAGGGCATGTCAGAGCGCATCTTTCTGGGTCCGCCCGGCGTAGATGTGGAGCGCTTCAAGCCGCGTCCGCAGACCGAGGCGATCGACGGGCTCGCGGAGCTCGCGGACGAGGTCTACGCGCTGCCGCGCAACGGCTACGGGCCGGCGGCGGCGGGAGCGACCGACGGGCTTTACGATCGCGTGCGAACCGCCGCAAGAACCGAAGGGACGACGAGCTACGAGGAGATCGCCGAGCTGATCGGGGACATGCACCTCGGCTACGAGAACGCCGGCATCGACCCGCAGGCGCCCGACACGCTGTTGCGGCTGGCCGGCGACGCCGACGCGCCGCTGGTGCTCTACGTCGGCAAATTGATCGTCTCGAAGGGCGTCGACCTGCTGCTCGCGGCCTGGCCGCTGGTGCGGCAGAAGCACCCCGACGCGCGGCTCGCGATCACCGGCTTCGGCGCGTACCGTGAGGGGCTGGAGCTACTGCTTTCGGCGCTGTCGGACGGCGACCTGACGAGCGCGAAGTGGATCGCCGCTGGCGGCCGCGCCTTCGAAGGCGGCCCGGCCGACT
>JBOGYW010000028.1:0-30358 GCA_050696815.1 Solirubrobacterales bacterium
CGGCGTCGTCAGCCCTGGCAAGCGCATGGCCACGATGGCCTTCGGTCTGCGTATGGAGTCGCTCAACGACCAAAAGCGCACGATCGATCGCATGCGCGATCGCATGCACCCGCCGGCAGGTGTGTCGGCTCAGGTCGTCGGATTGAACGCGCTCGCCGCCGACGCGAGCGGAGCGCTCAGCAACCCGCTGCGTCGCCTCGCCATCGCGGCGGCAGCGCTCGCGCTGCTCTTCCTCGTCGTCCTCGGCGTGACGCGCCGCTGGCGGGTTGCGCTGCCGCCCGTCCTCTCGGTCGCAATCGCCGCCGGAATCTCCGCGCTGCTGCTGTTCGTGATCCGCGTGCCGCTGAATCCGATGTCGGCCGCGCTGGGCGTCTTCATCATCGCGATCGCCGGCGAGTTCACGCTGCTGATCTACCTGCAGTATCTGCGTGAGCGCGCGAAAGACGCCGCGACCGGGGTGGAGGCCGCGTTCCGCCGCTCCTACCGCACGATCGGCCCCGCTGTGTTCGCATCCGGCGTGACTGCGATCGCTGGATTCCTCGCGCTCGCGGTGTCCGACATCAACATGCTTCGCGGTTTCGCGTTGGTGGCCGTGGTCGACCTCAGCGTCGCCCTGCTCAGCACGATCCTGCTCTTGCCGGCCGTGACGCTCTGGCTTGAAGGCCGTGAAACCGGCGGCACACCTGAGGCCGGCACGGCGCCGCCTGAGCCGGCTGAGCCCGACGCGCCGCAGCCGAGCGAGCGCGAGCCCGTCGGCGCGCGATGAAGGCCGCCGGCGCGCTGGTCGTGCTGGCGCTGATCGCCGGCGCAGTCGTCTCGCTGGTGATGCTGTTCGACACCAAGGGCCCGGTGGGGTCCGAGCATCTGAACGGCACGAAACTGCCTCAGTTCGCCGCGCCGTTGGCGGGTGGCGGGCTCTCGGGCGACGCAAACATCTACTCGCCGGAAGAGGCGAAGGCGAAGAACGCGAAGGCGGCCTGCGATGTCGACCTGAAGGGCTCGATCAACTCCTGTGACGGGCTGAAAGGCGCCGCCGTTTTGCTGTTCTTCAACTCCGAAAAGAGCGAATGTGTCGCCCAGGTCGACAAGCTCGATCAGGTACTGCGGCAGAAGCCAGGCGTCAACGCGATTGCGCTGGCCTTTGACGAGACCGCGAACTCCGCCGCGGCGACGGCGAGTAAGAAGTCCTGGAAGCTGCCGGTGGCAGCAGATCCCGACGGCGCCGTGGCGGCGCTCTATTCGGTCGCCGGCTGCCCGTCCGCGTTCTTTGCGCAGGACGGCGTGATCCGCGGGGTTAAGCTCGGCGTGCAGTCGCCCGAGCAGCTCTCGCAGGCGATCGAGCAGTACACAAAGTAATCACCGATGGGTAAACGCTCGCGCAACAGAACAGCGACGCAGCCGGACGCCGACGCGCCGGTTCGCGGCTCGGGTGCCCGCGCGCGCAGGGCGCGGCTGCGCGACCGTGCCGACGTTGCTAGTCGCGAGGCCGAGCGCAAGATCAAGGACCGCCCGCAGGCGCCCTGGCACCCGTTTCCGCTGACCGAGCTGTCGATCCTGATCGGGCTTGTGCTGACGGTGATCGGTGCGCTGACAGCCGGTCAGACCGGCAAGGGCATTCTCGCCGCCGGCATCGTGTTGCTCGCCTTCGGTGGCCTCGAGACGATTTTTCGCGAACACTTCACCGGCTACCGCAACCACGCCGGCACGATCACGCTGATGGCGGCTGTTCTGGCGCTGATTCTTACCACGGCTGTCGTGAAAATGGGCGTCGCTGTACGCGCGATCGTGCTGATCAGCGTATTTTTTACTGTCTATCCAACGTTACGCCGGGCGTTCATCCGTAGGTCGGGTGGACAGGGCGTGTTGTGAGGTCCAGAGTGCGCTACTTTTCCAGGTGCAAAGACCTTGACATCGTCTCATGTCAAGTAATTTGCGGACGAAGAATCATGGGGTATCGGTAGGAATGCAAGAGCAAACGATCAATCGGTCGTCGCGGATGCGATTCAGCGCCGTCGGCATGTTCTTCATCGGGCTGGCGATGTGGGTCATCGTGCCCGGTGGATGGCTTTACATCGGCTCGCAGATCAAGGCTGCGTCGGACTCGCTCGGCCTCGCCGTCGTCGTGATGGGCGCCGGTGCGATCATCTCGATCATCGGCCTCGTGAAGGTTCTCGGCGTGCTCAACCGCGCCTACTACGAGGACTTCGTCGCGCTCAACGACCGCAAGCCGCAGCGCACTCCGCTCGAGCCCGTGCTCGTAATCAGCGCCGGCCTCGCGCTAGCCGCGTTCGGCATCTGGTTCACCTTCTTCGCCGGCGGCGGCGGGCCGACAATCGGCCAAAAGTAGCGCCGCCAGCTAGCGCAGAGCACCTGGGCGCTAGTCGATCACCAGTCCCGGCCCGTCCGTCGCGATCTCGATGATGTTGCCGTCCGGGTCGCGGAAGTAGATCGAGCTGAAATAAGTGCGGTTGATCGGCTCAGTGCTCTGCACGCCGTGAGACTTCAAATGCTGGTGCCAGGCCTCGAGCTCATCAAGTGAGCCGGCGCGCAGCGCGAAGTGGTGCACGATGCCGACGCCGACCTGGCCCTGTTCCATGTCCGCGTACTCGAGGAACGTGACCATCGAGCCCGGCGTCGCCTCGGAGTCGCCGAAGTAGAAGTGCCGCGCATCGGGGTCGTCATCGTTCGTCGTCTGCTTCAAAAGGCTCAGGCCGAGCAGGTCGCGGTAGAACGAGACGGTCCGCTCGAGGTTCGAGCAGATGCAGGTGATGTGGTGCAGCCCACCGAGTTTCAGCTCCGGCGCATCGGCCGGTGCTTCGGTGGTCTGGGTGGGCGCCTCCGGCGCCGCGTCCTGCGGGGTCGGTTCCTCGATCATGCGCAGACCCTAACGCGCGAAAGCGGCGGAGCGGCCTAAGAAGGCGACGGGCCGCATGTGTGGTTCAAGTCACATGCGGCCCGCCGGCCTAGTTCACACCCTGGCTCAGGCGCTCTGCGGCGCCGTGGACCGCTTACGCAGCGGCCCGGTACACAACCGACGCAGCCAGATCGGGCGTCGGGCGCCGTGCTTCGAGCACGGCCGCCATCGCCAATCGCTGTCGCTCAGTCAGCGATCGGATGGTCTTCGTTTCTTGAAGACCTACCGAGTCCATGAATTTGCTGCAACGAGTCGCTCCCCAGCGCTTCTGACTTGTCAGCAGTTCAGAAATCTCCATTCCGGCAATTTCCTCCGACGGATCCACCAGGACTGCGGCAACCTCGATGTCACCCTTGGCGATCCGGCGCTTCAGCTCGGCGCGGGCCAACCGAATCTTGTTGGCATGCTCCAACGCCCGCATGTTCTGTCGGCCGTTCGTCGTAGGTGCTGATGCGCTCATATGTTCTCCCTTCGTTCCATGTTCGCTTTTCGATCACACGCTTTTACACAGCAGTTTCGGTACGCGGACGTCCAGCAGCGATCCTCTTACCGAGGCCGCAGAGACTCGCCCGGCCACCGGCCGGCTCGTTTCCCCCAACATCAATGAGTGGTCCCCTAAGTCGCGATTGGGGCCCGTGTCCGAGTGATCAACCTTACGCAGATTTTTTACTGATTCGCAACAAGGTCGTTTTTAAATGTCGCTTAGAGCGGCAATTTTGTGACACGTTGCGTTTGTGAATTCCTGTACAAGCCGTGATTGCTACCCCGGAGTAACAATCTACTCAAAGCAGTCATTGCAAACGATTGCCTCATTCGGGCGATCCCAGTCCCAATGCGGGATTGGTGACTCTTGAGTCACTTAGCTTCTGAGAGAAAAATCAGGCTTTTCGCGCAGATCAGGCCGAGCGCAACATCGCCGGATGCGTCTCCGCGATGCTGACGATCGCCTGGATCGCGCGATCCAGGTGTTCGCGCTCGTGCGTGGCCATCACGCTGGTGCGCAGCAACGCGCCGCCACGCGGCACGGCGGGATACATCGCCACGTTTGCGTAGACACCGGCGTCGTAAAGCTCTTTCCAGACCACGCCGGCCTCCCAGTCCTCGCCGACTTCGATCGGGATGATCGGGGTGAAGGGCTTGACGCCGTAGCGCTCGCCAAGTGCGGTGCCGGGATCAACCACGCGAACGCCACGCTCGTTCAGGGCGGTCCACAGGTACTCGGCGTTTTCGAGCACGCGCGCGAGCAGCGCACGGCCTTCTTCCGTCTTCGCGATCTTCACTGCGGCAAGCGCGGCGCCGATCGCGGCCGGCACGGCCGAGGCGGTGAACAGGAACGAGCGCGCGTACAACCGCAGGTAGTCGACGATGTCCGCGTCGCCAGCGATGAAGCCGCCGCAGCTTGCCAAAGACTTCGAAAAAGTGCCCATCCGCAGGTCGACCTGGTCTTCGATGCCGAGCAACTCGCACGAACCCGCGCCGCGCTCGCCGAGCACGCCGCAGGCGTGAGCCTCATCGACCATCAGCCGCGCGCCGTAAGTCTTGACCAGCTCGGCCACGCGCGGCAGGTCGCAGATGTCGCCCTCCATCGAGTAAACGCCGTCGACCACCACAAGCACGCCGCCGCCGTCGTTCTGCGCGCGTTGCAGCATCGTTTCGAGTTTGTCGAGCCGGCCGTGGCGGAACGGGCGGACCTTGGCGCCGGACAGCGCGATTCCATCAAGCAGTGAGGCGTGGTCACCCGCGTCGCAGATCACCGTGTCGCCGGGCTGCAGCAGCGCGCTCAGCGCTCCCACGTTCGCCTGGTATCCGGTCGTGAAGACGATCGCGTCGCCGGTGCCGAGCCAGTCTGCGATCTCGCTCTCGAGCTCCGTGTGCAGGTCGATCGTGCCGTTGAGCAGGCGCGAACCGGTCAGCGCGGTGCCGTACTTCTCGAGCGCGTCGCGGGCGCCGGCGATCACACGCTCGTCGCCGGTCAGGCCCATGTAGTTGTTCGAGCCGAGCATCACGCGCTCGCGGCCCTCCATCTGCACTACGGGGCCGGCCGGACCCTCAAGGAGCCGGAAGAACGGCAGCATGTCGTGCTCGCGCGCCGCGGCGATGATCTCTGCACGCTCGTGATGGCGCGCGCGTTCGAACAGATCAACAGCTGGGCCGCTCGTTGCTGTGCTTGTAGAGTCCACCGCGTGAACGATCCTATCGACGTCCGGCCGGTCGCCGGCAAGGCTGATCTCAACGCCTTCATCAAGCTTCCGTTCCGGCTCTACAAGGACGATCCGCTGTGGGTCGCGCCCTTGATCATGGACGTCAAGGACATGCTCAACCGCAAAAAGAACCCGTGGTTCGAGCATGCCGAGGCCGAGTTCTTCCTGGCGCGACGCGGTGACCGTGTGGTCGGCCGTATCAGCGCGCACATCGATCACAACTTCAACGAGTTCCAAGACAACGAGTGGGGTCTGTTCGGCTGGTTCGAGTGCGAGGACGACCCCGAGGCCGCCACCGCGCTCTACGACACCGCGGCCGCCTGGCTCAAAGAACGCGGCCGCGACCGCATGGTCGGCCCGTTCAGCTACACGACGAACGACGAGTGCGGCCTACTGGTCGACGGCTTCGACGTGCCGCCGTCGATCCTCGAGCCGTACACGCCGCGCTTCTATCCCGGCCTGTTCGAAGACGCGGGCTTCACAAAGGCGATGGACCTCTTCATGTACAAGATGGAGATCGCGGACAAGGCCAAGGTGCGCCCGGCGGTCTTCGCCGCGGCGAACCGCGTGGACGAGGGCAGCTATACCTTCAAGCGCTTCTCGCGTCGCACGCTCAACGCCGATGTCGACCGCTTTCTCGACATCTACAACGCGTCGTGGGAGAAGAACTGGGGTTTCGTGCCACTGACCGAAAAGGAAGTGCGCCACTACGCCAAGACGCTCTTGCCGGTGCTCGACAAGAACTGGGCCTTCGTGATGATCGGCGCCGACGGCGATAACGCCGGCGCGGCGCTCACGCTGCCCGACTTCAACCAAGTGCTCAAGCACCTCAACGGCAAGCTACTGCCGTTCGGCTGGGCAAAGTTCCTCTGGTACCGCCGAAAGATCGATCGCGTGCGCGTGTTCGCGCTCGGCGTGAAGCCGCGCTATCGCACTACCGGCCTCGCCGCAAAGCTCTACATCGAACACCTCGACGCCGCCGAGCGCACCGGCGTGACCGGCGGCACGATGGGCTGGATCCTCGAGGACAACCGGCCGATGAATAAGTCGATCGAGGCGCTCGGCGGCACGGTCACCAAGCGTTTCCGCTTGTACGAGCGCCCGCTCTAGTCCGCCGCCCGGTCCCGTGCTGCGCGCGAGTAGACTGCGCCAATGGCGTTCGGACGCAAGAAAGACAGCGAAGAAGTCGTGATCGACGCGCAGATCGAAGAGAGCGCGACGGCCGGCGAGCCGGAGACGATGCCGGTCCCGCGCAGCGCGGCGGTGCCCGAGGCGTCCGGCGTGCGCGCGCTCGCCACCAAGAACGAGCGCGAGCTGGCCGTGCGTCAGGTTGCGGTCGCCACCGCCGGTGGAGTGGTTGCGGGCGCCGCGACGATCGCCGTCGCCGCGGTCGCCAAGAACATCGCCAAACCCGCTCCGGGCCTGGCGCGACGCCGCCGCAAAGACGTCGTGGCGTCGCGCTCATTCATGGTCGATGTGCACCTTTTGAAGTCGCAGCGCTAACGCGCCGCGCGATCGGCTACTGCGAGTTGACCGACCCCGTGTCGTCGTCGCCGTTCGGCGATGACTCTTCCGCGGTCGGGCCGACGCCCGGCAGCAGGTCGTTGTCGATTGCGTCCACGTAGTTGACGCCGGTCTCTTTGAGCAGGCCGTTGTCGTGCATCCACTTGCCGTAGGTGTCCCATACGGTCGGGTCCATGTAGCCGTAGGCCGCGCCGGGCTGCTGCTTCATCACCGGCAGCGTGACCTTGATGCTCTCCTTCAGAAAGGCTTTGTCGGCGGCTTTGGCCGCGATGTCCGGAGCGGCCTTGGCGATCGCGGCGTAGGGCAGCGACGGATTGGCGACCGCCGCCGCGGTGCCGTTCTTCAGGCCGGCCAGAAAACGGCGGTAGATCTCGACGCGGCGCCCGTCCTTCAGGCTGTCTTCGCTTGCGATCACGACGAGTTCGTTGTAAGTCGGCGAACCGGCCTTGTCGACCGGAACCACAGTCGCCTTCAAACCGGCCTGCTTCAGCTGCACGCCCTCGACGTTCCAGTAGCCGGTGATCGTCGCGTCGACCTTCCCGCTGACCAGGTATTTCTGCAGGTCGTAGCCGACGTTGACCTGCTTGACATCTTTCGGGTCCACGCCGTTCTTCTTGAGGATCGTCTCCAGCGTCGAGGACTGCCCGTCGCCGCTCACGCCGACCGTCTTGCCCTTGAGGTCCTTGATGTTCTTGATCCCCGACTTCTTTAGCCAGATGATCGAGTTGAGCGGTGTCGGCACCAATGCCGCGACCGCCCTGACCTTCGCTCCGCTCTCGCGCGCCTTCAGCACTTCGCTGGTGTACGAGATGCCGAGGTCGGCGCGACCTGCCGCGACCTGCTTGATCACGGCCGCCGGGTCGGAAGGCACCTGCGGCGCCACCTGCAGCGCCTGCTGCTTGAAGTCGCCGTTGCTGTTCGCGGTGTAGATGCCTGCGTGGTCTGCGTTCGGCGTCCAGTCGAGCAGCAGCGTGACGCGGTCGAGCTTGATCTTGGCGGCGTCGACGTTTTCGCTCTTTTCGCCGCAGCCCGACACTGCGATCGCCGTGGCAAGCACTGCGGCCAGGAAGAGGGTCGAACGGATGATTCGCGAGTTGGTCAAGGGTTGCTCCTGATTGGGTTCAGTTGGTTTTTGGGGATGAAAGTCAGCGCTGGGCCGCGGTGTGGCGTTCCCAGGGCACGAGCCTGCGTTCGAGCAGGGCGATCAGCGCGTAGAGCGTCAGTGAGGCAAGCGTGAGGATCAGAATCGCCGCGAACACGCGGGCGGTCTGGAAGTTGGGAGTGCCGCGGGCGATCAGGTAGCCGAGGCCGGAGGTTGAGCCCGCGTACTCGGCGAAGACCGCGCTGATGAAGGCCCAGGTCGCGGCGATACGCACGCCGCTGAGGGTTCGTGGTAGGGCCGCGGGCGCCTCGGCGAGCCGCAGGATGCGCGCGCGCCGCGCGCCGAGCGACCGCAACAGGTCGAGCAGCTGCGGATCGGCGCTGCGTAGGCCGTCGAAGACGCCGATCGTCACCGGGAAGAAGCATGCGAGCGCAACAATCAGGATCTTCGGACCGATGCCGAAACCGAGCGCGATCACCAACAACGGTGCGAGCACGACGGTGGGAACCGCTTGAGAGCCGACCAGAAGTGGCAGCGTCGCGTCGCGAAGGAAGGGGGAAAGGTGCAGCATGAGGCCGCTGACGACGCCGAGCAGACAAGCGAGTGCCAGCCCGAGCAGAGCCTCCTTCGCCGTCACCCAGGTGTTGTCGGCGAGCAGGCCTGACTCGCCCGCGATCGACCGCGCTACGTCACCCGGGGTGGCGAGCAACAGTCCGTCCATTCCCGCGGCGGCAGCAACGATCTGCCAGATCGCGATCAGCAGCAGTACGGCCGCCATCGGGCCGAGCCAGCGCAGCCAACGACGCTCGTTCATTTCAGTGCCTCCAGAGCCTCGGCCTTCAAGCCGGCGAACTCCAGTGAAGTGACCCAGTCGCTGCGCGCTGCGTCGCGCGGGCGTTCGACCGCGATCTCGGTTGCGACGCGGCCTGCCCGCGGCGTCACGACGACGACGCGGTCGGCCAGCGTCAGTGCCTCCTCGACGTCATGCGTAACGAGCAGCAGCGTGCGCGGCTCCTCGCGCAGCGCACCCTCCAGCCACTCCTGCATCTCGGCGCGCGTGATCGAGTCGAGTGCGCCGAACGGCTCGTCGAGCGCAAGTACTGGGCGCCCGGTCAGGATCGTGCGCAGAAAGGCGACGCGTTGGCGCATGCCGCCGGACAGCTCCCAGGTGTGCGCGTGTTCGAACGACGCGAGTCCGAAGCGTTCGAACAGCGGCTTCGCGCGGGCCATCGCTTCCGCGCGATTCACGCCCTGCGCTTCAAGGGCGAGCGCCGCGTTGCGCAGCGCACTACGCCACGGCACGAGCAGATCGCGCTGCGGCATCAGGGCGACGTCGGCGCCGACCGAGACGATGCCTGACGTTGGGGCAAGCAGTCCGGCGGCGAGCGCGAGCAGGCTCGACTTGCCGCAACCCGAAGGGCCGACCACGGCTACGCGTTCGTCGCACGCGACCGACATCGTGAAGCCGCTCAAAGCGTCGGTGCTCTGTTTGCGGCCGCGGTAGGTCAGCGAAACGTCGTCGAAAGCGAGCAGCGGCGACTGCCGCGAATCGGGCACCGTACGCACCGCGGCGGGTTGTTGGCCGTCGAGCGTCGAAGACGTTTGCTCCAGCGGGTTCATCTTTGCTTCCTTCGCGGGAATTACCCCACAGGTTCAAAGGGTCAGCGGAGGCGATCGATGATCATCCGCAATCTCAGCCCGCTTTGCCGCGAGCCCCCCTGACGGGTTCGTCGAGTGACAGATTACACGCGCACTGCCGTCAGCTCGCGCACGAAGCCCTCAAGCTGCTGGCTCGTCCAGCACTCGAACACGCCGTTGCAGTACTTGTCGTAGACGCCGATCACCGAGTCGCCGTAGTTCCAGTACAGCTCGGGCTCGGGGTTGAGCCAGAACGTGCGCCCGGCCTTCGCGGCGACCACGCCGAACAGGTCTGCGCGTGGTTCACGTCCGTTCGTGCGCGCGTCGCCGAGCACGATCACGGTCGAGCGGTGGTCAAGATCGTCGGCGACCTGCTCGTGGAAGTCCACCCAGACGCGGCCGTAGTCGGTGTAGCCCGAGATGTCGGCGACGCCCGCGGTGTTCGAGATGCGATCCGAGACGTTCTGAAACGAGCGTTCCTGCTCGAACACGTCCGACACCTCCGCGACCCGCTCGATGAAAACGAAAGTGCGAAGGCGCTTGAACGAGTCGTGCAGCGCGTGCAGGATCGAGAGAAAGAACACGCTGGCGCTGGTCACCGACGTCGACACGTCGCAGAGCACAAACAGCTCCGGCCGCCGCGGCCGCCGCGGGCGGTACTTCAGCTGCAGTGGCACGCCGCCGGTCTCGAGTGAAGCGCGCATCGTGCCACGCACGTCGATCGGCCCGCCGCGCCGGTGGCCGCGCTGTTCCAGGCCTTGCGTGGCCATCGCACGCTTGAGCATCTTCACGGACCGGTGCACGGCTGCCAAGTCCTGCGCGGCGCCGGTCGGCAGCGCGCGGTTGAGCTCGTTCAAAGGTCGCGTCGCCGGCAACTTGCCGGTCTGGGCGATCATCGCGGCCTCGAGCTCGCGGCGCACGTGCTGCTCGAACGTCTGCAGTCGGCGCCGTGCCTGCTCGCCCTCTTCGCCGGGCGGCAGGTCCTGTGAGCGCAGCTGCAGCGAGCGGCGAACGCGCTGCACGTCGACGCCGATCACGCCGCTGCTCGGACCGCCGCTCAACGTCATGATCGAAAGCCGCGCCAGGTCGCGCAGCGCGGCGTCGTCGCCGCGCTCGATCGCCTCCAGAATCGCTTCGCGCAGCGCGTCGATGTCGATCTCGCCTTCGCCCGCTCCGCTGCTGTCACCGTCGCCGGCCTCGGCTTCCCCGGCTTCGGCTGCAGCGCCGTCGGCGCCGGACTCGCCGCCCGCCTGCTCGGCGGCCTGCGACTCGGCGGCGCGAAAGAAGAAGCGGTCGAACACCAGCTTGAAGAGGTGCTGATCCTGCTGCGACTTGGCGACGGTGGTCGCCAACGCCTCGCGAAAGTCGTCGCGTCGCCGCCAGTCGACTTCGGCCAGGGCGTCGAAGGCGTCGAGCAGCTCGGACGTGCCGATCTGCATGCCTTCGTTCCTCAGCTCGCCGCAGAACTCAACGACCAGCGGCGCAAGCGATCCGGTCGGCGCTCCGGCGCCGGCGTCGGTGAACGCGGCCCATGCCGGAGTGCCGGCCATCGCTCAGGCCTGTCCCGGCAGTCCCGCCCGATCGAGCTTGAGGCCGACGCGCTCGGCCACCAGGTCCATATCGGTGCGGTGCTTGATGATGATGCTCATCGTGTTGTCGAAGACCTTGCGATCGATCTGTTTCGCGCCCAGCAACAGCAGGGTGCGGCCCCAGTCGATCGACTCGCTGATGCTCGGCGGCTTCTTTACATCGAGCTCACGAACCATCGTCACTACCTCGATGAGGCGCCGCGCAACGGCGTCATCCAGCTCCGGCACGTGCATCTTCACGATCTCGAGCTCGCGCTCGTTGTCCGGGTAGTCGAGCCATAGATAGAGACAGCGGCGCTTGAGCGCCTCGGTCAGTTCACGCGAGTTGTTCGAGGTCAGCAGCACGATCGGGTGCGTCGTCGCCTCGACCACGCCGAGCTCAGGAATCGAAACCTGGAAGTCGGAGAGGATCTCCAGCAGCAGCGCCTCGAACTCGTGATCCGTCTTGTCGATCTCGTCGATCAGCAGTACGACCGGGTCGTTCGATGCGATGGCGCGCAGCAGCGGGCGCTCCAGCAGAAACTCGTCGGAAAAGATGTTGTCGGTCACCGAGTCCCATGATTCGTCGGCGGCCGCGGCGGCGGTTGCGCCGGTCTGAATGCGCAGCAGCTGCTTTTTGTAGTTCCACTCGTAGAGCGCCTTCGCTTCGTCGAGGCCCTCGTAGCACTGCAGGCGGATCAACTCTCGGCCCGTGTAGCGGGACAGCGCCTTCGCCAGCTCGGTCTTGCCGACGCCGGCCGGACCTTCGACGAGCACGGGCTTGCCGAGCTTGATCGCAAGGAACGAGACGAGCGCGGTCGTGTCGCCGGGCAGGTACTCGACCGACTCGAGACCGGCGCGCAGGGCGTCGGCGCTGTCGATCGCAGGTTCGGCGGGGGTGACGGCCTGGTCGCTCACTGTTGCCGATGGTAGTGGCGTGCGGCGCCGTGACCGGCTATTCGAACCAGTAGTCCTCGTCAACCGTCGTGCGCACGACCACGCCGGCGACGAACAACAGGCCGCAGCCCACGACGATGATCATCTCGGTGGCGATGTCGGCGTGGTCCCAGGCGTTGGCCAGAGCGATCAGCGCCGCCCACATGCCGCCGGCCGCGAGCAGCGTGCCGTCGTGGAAGGGGAGCGGCGGCGGCAGAGTCTCGACCGGCCGCGCGAGCAGCCGGATGCAAGAGACCGCGACCAGCAGCTGGCTGGCCTCGAGCCAACCGAAGTCGGGGATGCCGGCCAGCGAGCAGACGGCGACCGTCAGCGCGCCCGCCAGGGCGACGCGGCGCCAGGGGTCGAGCTCACGAACCCGGCTGAAGGGCAGCGCGAAGACGCGCAGACCGCGCTCGTTCGCCGGTCGTACCGCGCGCACCGCCATCGTTCAGCGCTTGATCTTGATCCGGAAGATCGTGTCGCCGCTGGACATGTAGATGTAGCTGCCGCGCGACGCGAGGTCGTAGGTGCACTTGCCCGCCGCCTTCGAGAGCGGCGAGGCCTTGTGCTTCGACGGATCAAAGCGCATCAGCTTCGCTTCGTTGAAGACGCAGAAGAAGACGTCGCCACGCCAGCCCCGCGCCGCGCTCGAAGTCGGCACCGTGATGCCCGACGGCGTACCCGTCACCTTGAGCTTCGGCCGCCCGTCGCCGGTGCCGCTGCAGTCGGTTCGCGGCGGCTGCCAGCCGTAGTTCACGCCGGCCTTGATCAGGTTGATCTCGTCGCAGCCGTCGCCGGCCTCCGAGCCCCAGATCCGCTTGTGCGCGTCGAACGCGAAGGCGTAGGTGTTGCGCAGGCCGCAGGCGAAGATCCGTTCGTCGCTGATCGTGCGCTGGGCGCTGTTGTCGGCGTTGCCGCATTTTGTCGGGTTGCCCGCTGCCGCCTGGTTGGTCGCCTCGGGGTTCAGTCGCAGCAACTTGCCGAACGGCACCGACAGGCTCTGCGCGCGGCCCGGGCCTTTGTCCGGGTCGTCGTTCTCGCCGAGGTCGCCGATCGACAGGTACAGCGCGCCGTCCGGACCGATGTGCAGGCCGCCGCCGACGTGATTCTGCGCCTCACTCGGGTGGTTGGCCGAGAACACCAGGTGGTCGGCCTTCAGCCGGCCGCTCGACGTCGGCTTGAACGCCCACACGCAGTGGCCCTCGAGTCCACCACCGCTCGACGACTTCGTCGGGTCGGGGCAGCTCGCGTTGGACGAGGTGTAGTACGCGTACACGTTGCCGTTCTTGTCGACGGTCAGGCCGAGCAGCCCGGCCTCGCCGCCGCCGGAGACGTTCAGCTTCGCAAGCACGGTCTTGCGCCCTTTCGAGAAGCGGATGATCCGGCCGTTGTCCTTCTCGTTGTAGAGCAGGCGTCCCTTGCGGTCGAAGGTCATGCCGACCGCTTGGTCGGCGTTCTTCACGTAGCGGCTCACGCCGTAGTTGACGGCCGCGTTCACATCGGCCGGAGCCTGAGCGCCGGCGCCGTCCGCACTGCCGTTTGCCGATCCACCGGCGCATGCCCAGAGCGCCAGCATCGCCGCCGCGGCGCCCGCGAGCGCGGTCGCGCGCCTCAACTGCTCAGTCAACCGGGATCTGCTCGATTTCATACTCGTCCTCCGCGCGTTCGTCGATGCGCTCGATCATCCACGTGAGCGCATCGCGCAGGGCGACGAGCAGATCGCGCAGAACTCGTTCAAGTTGTTTGCGGGCTTCCGGCGGCAGCGTGTCCCCGGCCGCCCCGGCCAGCGCCTCAATTATGCGCGTGATCGCCTCGATCAGGCCCCGGTCACCGCTGCGCGGGTCGCCGTAGCTGCCGCCCGCCGTGAAGTCGGCGTACGGGTCGTAGTCGCCGCGCGGGTGGTCGCCGGCACCGATGTTCACTTCGAACTCGTCGTCGCGATCACGGATCAACTCGTCGAACTCGTCTTCGTACGAGCCGCCGTCGCCGTTGCCGTGGCCGTTTTTTTTGGCTGCGCTCACGCGACGGCCTCCTTGGACTTGCTCGCGCGCTTGAAGTCGACGCGCAGCCGTCCGTCCTCGATCTTCGCCCCCTTCGGCTTGAAGCCGGCGAGCGAAGAGGGCAGCATGATCGTGCGCTTCTGATCGCCGACACGCACCACGACCTCGAGTCCGATCTTGTTCAAGCCGATGTCACCCTTCTCCACGAACGGCAGCGACAGCAGCAGGGTTGCGCTGTCGTCTTCGATCGAGATGTCTTGTATCAGGGCGTCGAACAGGACTTCGTTGGCGGCAAGCTCCTTGCCGAAGACTTCATCGCCGAGGCGCCCGAGCATCGGCTCGCCGATCACCTCTTCATCGAAGTACGGCGCGGTCAGCACCGGCACCGGCGCGAAGGCCTCGTGCACCAGCTCGAGGTGCTCGAGCTGCTTCGCGCGCCAGCCGTCAAAGTACCCGCCCTCCAGCTCCTGCGGAAACAGCCGGTTCACGATCACCGCGTCGGTCAGATAGCCGTACAGGTTCAGGTACGTGAACGTGCGCATCGCCTCGTTGATCACCATACGGTCGGGCGTCATCACCAGGCGGATGCTCGTCTGGGTGTGGTCGCGGAGGATCTCGTTCATCGCGACGAGGTTGCCGACCAGCCGCTCGATGTCGTCGTAGACGGCCTTGTCGGGCAGCGGGATGTCCAGGAACGCCTTCGCGACCGGGCGCGCGGCGGCGATCAGCCGGCGCTCCCACGGGAAGACCTTCTCGATCCACCACTTGGCGACGTCGGGAAAGCTCAACAGCCGAAGGGTCTCACCGGTCGGCGCGCAGTCCACGACCACGACGTCGTACTCGCCGCTGTCGTGGTGCTCCTTGATCTGCAGCAGCGCGAACAGCTCATCGAAGCCGGGCGGCACCGTCAGCTCTTCTGCGCTGATCCGCTCGAGTCCGCGGTCAGAGAGCAGTTCGGTGAGCCAGCTCTGCACCGACGACCAGTGGCGTTCCATCTCGTCGTTCGCCTGGACCTCTTGTGCGAACAGGTGCTCTGCGACGAGGGTCGGCTCCGCGCCGAGCGGCCGGTCGAGCGAGTCGCTAAGCGAGTGTGCAGGATCGGTGCTCATCACGACCGTGCGCAGTCCTTTTCGGGCGCACGCAAGCGCCGTGGCGGTGGCGACGCTGGTCTTGCCGACGCCACCCTTACCTGTGTAAAGGATGGTCCGCGGAGTCACCCGCGTAAGTATGTCAGCACGCCGTCCGTCGGCGGCAAAAACTCACTTCTTGTCGAGATACGACTGGAACTTGTCGCGTGTGTCGCAGAACACAGCTTCCTTCGTGTCCTTGCACAGCTTGTCCAGGAACGTGATCGTCAGCTCGTGGTAGTGAACGTCGTCTTTTTCGCCGTCGAGGCTGTACAGCGACCACGAGCCGGTGTCGAACTTCGGCACCTCGACCTTCGCCGCCTCGACGCCCTGCGTGTAGAGCCAGCGGCCCTTGCGGTTGTTCGTGATCAGCGCGAAGTCGTGGATCGCGTCGATCGACTGCAGGAACATGTTGAGGATGATCTTCTTCGGCAGTGTGGAGTAGCCGAGGTAGTGGTAGCCGTGGTCGCGGCGCAGGCGCAGGCCGCGCGAGGCGGGCGTGTTGAACGCGAGCGAGCCCTTGACCGCGGCGCGAGTGACGCTGCGGTTGTGCATGCGGTAACCGACGCGTGCCAGCGACTGGATCGCCGTGCCCTGTGAGATCGAGCTGATGAACGGCGCCTTCGCGCCGCTGAAGCCGAAGTAGTACTCCCAGACCAACCCCTTGCCGCGGTGCACACCCCAGCGCACCAGCTCGCGCGAGAACGCGCGCAGCGCGCGGTTCGACGGTTTGTCGTTGATCGTCCAGACAGCATTCAGCCGCGCGAAGTTCGACAGCGGGTGGAACTGCCAGCCGGTGCCGGCGAAGTACTGGAAGATGATCCTGCTGCTGCCGAAGCGGCGGTCGGTCCCGGCCGCGCGCGGCTCGTTGTCCTTGAACCAGTTCGCGTTGTTCTTCAGCGTCACAAACAGCGGCGTCACGCGATCGGCGTTGAGCTGCCCGCGCCGCGCGTAGCGCTCGACGTTGTGGATCTGCCACGCGAGCGCCTTGCGGCGGGCCGCGCGCTTCTTGCCTTTGAGTTTCTTTTTCACGTCGCGGGCGAGGTCGTAGGCCGCCAGCGCCTGGCGGGCCTTGCGCTTGCTGATCTTGTGCTTCTTCTGCAGGTGCTGGATCGAGTCGGTCACCGACGCGTGCGCGGGCGTCGCCGCAAATCCGGCGCAGAAGACGGCTGCCAGCGCGAGCGCGATCAGCCCGCTTGAGGGTCGTTTCACTGCAAACATCGAGATCGTCAAACCGTAATGGTGTTCCCCGCCAGATCGGTGGCGGTGATCTTCACCTTTGTCGACCGTCCTTTGGCGACACTGAAGCGGCGGGTACCGCGGCCAACGGTCGCGCTCGCACTACCGCCACCGTTGGCGGTCACGCGGACGGTCGAGATCTTCGAGAGCTTGAAAGACACGTAGATGCGACCGTGCTTGACCTTCTTCTTCACCGCAGTGATCTTCGGCGCGGTCTTGAGATCGTCCTGGAAGTTGTTGCGCGTGCCGCAGAAGACGTCTTCCTTGGTCTCGTCGCAGAGCTTCGTGAGGAAGCCGGTCACGAGCTTGTGGTAGCTGAGGTCCGACTCCGGCCCGTTCAGGCTGTAGAGCGACCAGGCGCCGGTGTCGCTCATAACGGTCTCGCGGCGCGCGGCCTTCAGGCCCTCGCGATAAAGATCCCAGGCCGACTGGTCATCGGTGATGATCGAGTAGTCGTGCAGCGCGTCGAGCGACTGCAGGAACATGTTGAGGATGATCAGGCGGCGGTTGCCGGAGTAACCGAGGTAGTGGTTGCCCTCGTCACGCACGACCTTGAGGCCGAGCGGAGCGGCGATGCCGAAGGCGGTCGTCGCGCGCTGGGCGGCGGCGGTAATCGTGCCGTCCTTCAGCGCATATCCGGCGCGCGCCAGCGACTGGATCGCAGTGCCCTGCGAGATCGAGCTGATGAAGGGCGCCTTGCTGCCGCTGAACGCGAAGTAGTACTCCCAGGTGAGCGCGCCGCCGCGGTTGACGCCCCAGGTGATCAGCTGCTGCGCGTATTCGCCGAGTGCGCGCCGTGCGGCCGACGACTTGTCGGTCCAGACGGCGTTCAGCTTCGCGAAGTTCGAAAGCGGGTGGAACTGCCAGCCCGAGCCCGGGAAGTACTGGAAGATGATCCGCCCGGTCTTGTCGAAGCGGCGGTCGGCGCCGTAGGCGGCCGGACCGTTGCTGCGAAACCAGTCGACGTTGTTCTGCAGGGTGTAGAACAGCGGCATCACGCGGTCGGAGGTGATCCGCCCGGCGCGGGCGAAGCTCTCGACGCTGCGGATCTGGCTGCTGAGCGCGGTGCGCTTGGCGCCGCTGGTGCGCTTGCGCAGCGAGCGCGCCTCGTTGTAGGCGGTGCGCGCCTTGGCGGCCGTCGCCGAATCGATCGCGCCATCCCTGGCGAGAGTGCTGAGCGTCGACTGGACCGACGCACCCGCGGAGGCCGTCGCGGGCAGCAAGACATTCAGGCTGATTGCGATCGACAGGACAGCAACCGGCAAGAAGAGTGCCCGGACGGCGTCTCCGCGAGCTCTTGAGCTGCGCGAGAGCGGAAACTCCATACATAGAAAGTAAAACGACTTGGCGACTCAAGTTGCGGTTCGCGAGTGATCCTGCAGCGTGCCTACAGGTCCAATTCTTGCGCCCGGTTTAAGCACGCGGGAGCGGCGATCCTCCGTTGCTACCGTCGGTTTGTAGTGTCAGTGAACGACTCTGAAGCAGCTCCTGAGCGCAAGCAGAAGGACCGACGCGCGCTCGCCTGGGTCGTCGGCCCGATCGCCGCATTCCTCGTCTTCGTCGTGCTGATCCTCGCGACCGGCACGCCCAGCTCGGCCGACCTGATGAAGCAGGCGACCGCCAGCTTCGGCGAGGTGCACCGCGGCGTCTTCACGTTCCAGATCACGATCACGCCGAAGGGCGCGGCCACCGCGCAGCCTTCCACGATCAAACTCAGCGGCCCGTTCGAACTTGTGCCCGGCAAGCCGCTGCCGAAGGCGAAGATCACCTACACGGTCAGCTCCGGCGGCCGCAGTCAGGTGACGACGCTGCTGACGACCGGCGACAAGGCATACACCGTGATCAAGGGCCAGGCATACGAGCTGCCGTCCACCGCGACCAAAGAGCTGAAGGCCGCAACGAAGGACCTCAGCAAAGGCGGCAAGGGCAAGGACTCGGGCCTCACCGGCATCAGGCTCAACTTCGGCAAGTGGCTCGTCTCGCCAGAGGTCGCCTCGGGCCGTCAGATCGACGGCACCGCAACCTGGCAGACCAGCGCCGGCGTCAACGTCATCGCCGCGCTGCAGGACCTGACCAGCTCGGCGAACGCGCTCGGCGGCATCACCGGCCAGCAGGTGCCGCAGCTGAAGAAGTCCGACATCGCCGAGGTCAAGAAGGGCATCAAGAACGCTCACGTCGTCGTCTACGTCGGCCGCTATGACCACATCGTGCGGCTGATGGACCTGACGATGGACTTCGCCACGCCGACCAACCTCACCGCCGCCGCGGGCGGCGTCTCCGGCGGGCGTATGAACCTGCTCGTCGGCATCGCCAAGCCGAACCAGGCCGTCGACGTCGAGGCACCCGCCAATCCACTTCCGTTCAAGGCGCTCCAGTCGCTGGCGGCAAGCCAATCGGCGCAGACCGGGACCGCGCTGGACGACGGGCTCGGACAGTAAGCTGGCCGCGATGCTGAGTGCGACTCGCAGATTTCGCCTGCTCGCGGCCGTTTCCGCCGCGTTGCTATTGGTTGCCGCGCTGGCAGTCGCCGGCTGTGGTGGCAAGAGCAAGGGCTCGGACGTTCCGCCGCAGCAGCGCGTCGAGACCGCGCTCAAGAACGCCGCGAACATCACCAGCGGCAAGTCGAAGCTCGACGCGACGATCGCGATGGGCAGCCTGCCGGGGTCGTTCAAGCTGACCGGTGGCGGACCGTTCGACACCAAGGCCGAGGGCGGTGCGGCGTTCGACATCAAGCTGAAGGTCAACATCGCCGGCTTCGACCAGACGATCGGCCTGATCGCGGTCGATGGCGACAACTACGTCCAGATCGGCGACAAGGCTTTCAAGAGCAAGCAAAACGACCCGACGAGCGGCGCGATCGACCCGAAGTCGATCCAGGCGCTGATCAACTCGCTGAGCAAGTACGTCAGCGACATCAAGCAGACCGGCACGAAGACGGTCGCCGGTCAGCAGCTCGACACGTACTCGATGACGATCGACCTCGGCGCGCTCGCGAAGGACTCGCTACAGGACAACAAGGCCAACAACGCCAGCATCCCCGGCCTCGGCAACGTGGCAGACCTCGCGAAATCGCTCGGCAAGGCGACGGCGACCGTAGGCATCGGTTCTGACGACTACCCGCACGAGATCGGCCTCAACGCGACGGCCGGCAACGCGACGGATGGCGGCAGCGGCGGCGGAGGCATTCGCGGCACGCTCGTGCTGACAGACATCAATAAGCCGGTCACGATCAACAAGCCGACGAACATCGTTACCGACAGTTCAGCTCTACAGGCGCTCGGCGGCATGCTCGGCGGGCTCAGCGGCGGTCAGTGATCGCCAGGTTTTGAGCGCTCTCCGCCGATTTTTCTTCTCTTCGGAGGGCTGGCCTTATCTGCTTTCGCCGTTCATCGTCGCGGCGATTGTTCTTCGCGCGGCCGGCGCCGACGCTTCACTGATCTTCGCGATGGCCGCGATCGGCCTGATCCCGGCGGCGGCGGTCATGGGCCGGGCGACCGAGGAGCTCGCGGCGCGCTCCGGTCCCGGTATCGGCGGCCTGCTGAACGTGACCTTCGGTAACTTCCCCGAGCTGATCATCGCGATCCTCGCGCTCAACGAGGGCCTGCAGGAGGTCGTCAAGGCATCGCTGGTCGGCTCCGTGATCGGCAACATCCTGCTGGTGATGGGCGCGGCGATGTTCATCGGCGGCCTCAAGCGCGATCGTCAGACCTTCAACGCCACCGCGGCGCAGGCGCAGTCCTCGATGCTGGTGCTCGCGATGGCGGCACTGGTGATGCCGGCGGTGTACGAACTGGTGCAGGGCACCGGGCTGCCGAGTCCTGGATCGGTTTCGAACAACTACGACCCGACCGTCGAGAAGCTCTCCGCGATCGCATGCATCTTCCTGCTGATCAGCTACATCGGCGGTTTGATCTTCTCGCTGGTCACGCACCGTGACCTCTTCAATCCCGTTCACGAGGACGAGGAGGGTGAGTTCGCCTGGCCGGTGCGCCGGTCGGTCGGAGTGCTCGCCGGCGCCAGCGTGGTGGTGGGGGTGATGAGCGAGATCCTCGTCGGCTCGATCGAGGAGGCATCGCACGCGATCGGACTTTCGGAGTTCTTCGTCGGCGCGTTCGTCATCGCGATCGTCGGCAATGCGGCGGAGCACTGGGTTGCGGTGCTCGTCGCTTACAAGAACAAGATGGACCTCGCGGTCAACATCGCGATCGGCTCGGCCGCCCAGGTGGCGCTGTTCGTGGCGCCGGTGCTGGTGCTGCTGTCGCTCTTCGTAGGTCCCCACCCGATGCCACTGGTCTTCAACGGCTTCGAGCTTGCGGGCCTGCTGATCGCCTTGATCACAGCCAACATGATCACCGCAGACGGCGAGTCGACCTGGTTCGAGGGCCTGCAACTGCTGTCGCTGTACGCCGTAATCGGCACGGCGTTCTACTTCGCCTGACGATTTAGCCGCAAATTGCGCAGAAGTTTGTGCGAATTGCCACGCCAAGGTGAACCTTGGTGCGAGTTTGAACATCGCTCAACCGGCCGCACGCACGTTCGGTCGGCCGAATTCGACCGCTACACTTCCGGTACCGAAGACGTCTTGGCGCGCGCAGGCTTTTACCCGCCCCCAACACTTTTTCCACCTTAAGAATCGACCATACGTAACCGTACGTAGACCGCAAGGAGCACGCAAACGTGTCTATCAACTTCGAACTGTCCGACGAGCAGAAGCTTCTCGCTGAGACGGCCCGCAGCTTCGCCGAGAACGAGATCCGCCCCGTAGCGGAGGAGTACGACCGCGACTCGACGTTCCCGCGCGACATCATCAACCAGGCCTGGGAGCTCGGTCTGATGAACACCTCGATCCCCGAGGAGTACGGCGGAGCCGCCCTCGACTACCTCTCGGGCAGCATCATCGAAGAGCAGCTCAGCTGGGGATGCAGCGGCATCGCCACTTCGGTCTTCACCAACGGTCTCGCCTCGGCGCCCGTCGAGCTCGCCGGTAGCGAGGAGGTCAAGAAGAAGTACCTCGGCGGCCTCGTCGAAGAGCCGAAGCTCGCCAGCTTCTGCCTGACCGAGCCGGACGCCGGCAGCGATGTCAGCGGCATGAAGACGACCGCCAAGAAGGTCGGCGACAAGTACGTCATCAACGGTTCGAAGTGCTTCATCACCAACGGCTCGCACGCCGATTGGTTCACCGTCTACGCGAAGACCGACCCGGACGCCGGCCACCGCGGCATCAGCGCCTTCGTGGTCGAGAAGGACTGGGGCGTCGTCGTCGACAAGAAGGAAGACAAGCTCGGCCAGCGCGCGTCCGACACCGCGATGCTCAGCTTCAGCGACGTCGAAGTTCCGGCCGAGAACCTGCTCGGTGAAGAGAACGCCGGCTTCAAGCTCGCGATGATGACGCTTGACCGCACCCGCCCGGGTGTGGCCGCGATGGCGACCGGCATCCAGCAGGCCGCCCTGGAGCACGCCGTCGCCTACGCCAAGGAGCGCATTCAGTTCGGCGTGCCGATCGCGATGCACCAGGCGATCCAGTTCATGATCGCCGACATGGCGACCAAGGTCGAGGCCAGCCGCTTGCTGTACCAGAAGAGCGCCTGGCTGCTCGACAACGGCAAGCGCAACTCGCTCGTCGCCTCGCACGCAAAGCGTTTCTCCGCCGACTCGGCGATGGAGACCGCTGTCGACGCCGTCCAGGTGTTCGGTGGCTACGGCTTCATCAAGGAGTACCCGGTCGAGAAGCTGATGCGTGACGCGAAGATCATGCAGCTGTACGAAGGCACTTCGCAGATCCAGCGCCTCGTGATCGCCAAGGAGACCCTGTCTCCGAGTCGCGAGACGGCCTCGGTCTAAGCCGGCGTACAAAGCAAGTCTGAATCAGGGCGGCCCCGCGGGGTCGCCCTTTTTCGTGCGCATTACGCTTCACGCGATGACAGACGTGCGCTTCTTCTACGACCTCGGCTCGCCGTACGCGTTCCTGACTGCGCACCGGATCGACGAGGCGTTCGACGTCGACGTGCCGGTCGAGTGGGTGCCGATTCTGCTCGGCGGGGTGTTCAAGGCCACCGGCCGCTCGTCGTGGGCCGAGACCAACAGCCGCGCAGATGGCATGTACGAAGTCGAGCAGCGCGCCGGCGCCTACGGCATGCCGTTCTTCAGCTGGCCTGAGGACTGGCCGAACAACGGTCTGACGGTGATGCGCGTCGCCGCCTGGGCGCACGAGAACAATGCCGGCCGCCGTTTCGCGCGCGCCGCCTTCGCCGAGCAGTTCCTGCATGGCAATCCGCTCAGCGAGGTCGAGAACATCGAGTCGGCCGCCCGGCGCGCGGAGCTCGATCCGGAAACCGCGCTCGCCGGTGCCCAGGATCCGATCATCAAGGCAATCCTGAAAGACAACACCGAAGAGGCGATCGCGCTGGGAGTGATCGGCGTGCCGAGCGTCGCGGTCGGCAGCGAAGTCTTCTGGGGCGACGACCGTCTGATCGACGCGATCGCCGCGCAGGCCGCAACCGCCGGCTGACGCCTATCCTCAGCGCGTGGCCGCCGGACCAGCCAAACGCAGCAGTGCCAGTAAGGCCGCCAAGTCGGCGGTCGCCGAAGCCGCCTCTGAGGCCGCCGGCCAGTACCTGCGCGAACAGCGCGACGCGCAGGAGCCGGAAGCGCCCGCCCGCCGCCGCGGCGGTGCCGACCCGCTCGCCGGCGAGCTGCGCAAACAGCTGCTGCCGCTGCTGGTTTTGCACTTCACCAAGGAAGAGCCGACCTACGGCAACCAGCTGATCGACCGCATCACCGAACTTACGAGCGGCGTGCTGACGGTCAACCCGAACACGATGTACCCGCTGCTGCGCGACTTCGAGGCGCGCGGGTTGATCGAGGGGCAGTGGGAGCACCCGGAGCGCCGCAGTCGCCGCTTCTACTCGCTGACCGCCGACGGCGAGGCCGAGCTGGCGAAACTGACGCCCGGCGCGCGCGACGCGCTGGACTCGCTCGGCTCGACGATCGCCGACATCAAAGACGAGCTTTTCGAGTAACTTTCCGGCGATGGATGTGACCAAAGCAGCGGTCGTCGGCGCCGGCACGATGGGCGGTGAGATCGCCTTCGTAGTGGCCAGCGCCGGCATCCCGGTCGTGCTCAAGGACGTCGACCAGAAGTTCGTCGACACCGGCATCGACAAGGCGCGCTCACTGTGGCAGCGCCAGATCGACAAGGGCAAGGCAGGTCCGGAGGCGCTCGAGCAGGGTCTCGCGCTGATCACCGGCGCGCTCGACTACGACGCCTTCGGCGACGTCGACTTCGTGATCGAAGCCGTGCCCGAGCGGATGGCGATCAAACAGGCCGTCTTCGCCGAGCTCGACGCGGCGACGCCCGGTCACGCGATTCTCGCCAGCAACACCAGCGCGCTCTCGATCGACGAGATCGGCTCTGCCACCACGCGCCCCGACAAAGTCGTCGGCTTCCACTTCTTCTACCCGGCGTCGTTCAGCAAATTGATTGAGGTGATCGAAGGCGCCGCGACTTCGCCGGAGACCGCGCAGGCCGCCTACAACTTTGCGCAGGCGATCAAGAAGGCGCCGATCACCTGCGGCGACGCGCCCGGCTTCGTCGTCAACCGCGTGCTCTGCGCGAGTCTCGGCGAGATGTTCAAAGCCGCCGATGAGCACGGACTCTCACCCGAGCAGATGGATGAGGCGGTCGTCAGTCTGAAGGCCGCCCCGGCAGGTCCTGCGGCGCTGACCGACACGCTCGGCCTCGACACCGTGCTGCACGTGATGGAGCACCTCAACAGCGAGCTCGGCGACGCCTTCTACGTGCCGGAGAAGCTGAAAGAGCTTGTCGCGGCGGGCGACCTCGGCGTGAAGACCGGGAAGGGCTTCTATGAGCACTGAGTCTGTTGCCGATGGGGCAGCCGTGGACCAGGCCGTAGCCGGCGAGATCGCGCTGCGCAGCGGACTGCGCGCGCTGGTCGAGTGCGCGCTGATCATCGAAGAGGGCGTCGGCAACGCGCGCGAGGTCGATCTCGGGATGATGACCGGCGCCGGCATCGTCCCCGGACCGCTGACGCGCGCCGACGACATGGGCCTGGACAACGTCCTCGCCGCGCTCGCGCATGCACGTGAGCAGTGGGGGGAGGGCTTCGAGGCGCCGACGCTGATCAAGCGCTTGGTCGCGCAGGGCCGCACAGGCAAAGCCGCCGGACAGGGCTTCTTCGCCTACCCGCAGCCCGATGCCGACGAGCAGACCGAGACGGTGCTGCTCGAGACTCGTGGCTCGGTTGCGATCGCGTGGCTGGCCGCAAAACCGGTCAACCCGATCTCTCCCGACCTCGTTCGCGATCTCACCGCGGTGCACGCGAAGGTCGACGCCGACGAATCGATCAAGGTGCTGGTGATCGCGTCGTCGACGATCGCGATATTCAGCGCCGGCGCAGACCTCAAGGCCTTTGCCGCGATGACATCCGACGAGACCGGCGCGCACGTCGACAACACCAACGCGGTGATGCGCGGCCTTGAGAAGGGCCGTGTCGTCACGATCGCCGCGGTGGGCGGCGCCGCGCTGGGCGGCGGCTGCGAGTTGGCGATGTCGGCCGACATCCGGCTCGCCGGCGAGTCAGCGAGCTTTGGTCAGCCGGAGATCAGCCTGGGCATCCTGCCGGGCTTCGGCGGCACCCAGCGCATGCCGCGCCTGATCGGCCAGTCGGCGGCGTTCGATCTGATCGCGACCGGCGAGAGCATCGGCGCCTGGCGCGCGGCCGAGCTCGGCCTGGTCAGCGAAGTCTTTCCCGACCACGAGTTGTTCGATGCCGCGATCAAGCTCGCCGAGCAGCTCGCGGCCCGGCCGCCGCTGGCGATCGGTCACATCAAGCGACTGCTCGACGACGAATCGCTCGACGCCGGCATCGCCGCCGAGCGCGAGGCGTTCGTCGCGGCGATGGACTCGGCCGACGCGAAAGAGGGCGTCGCCGCGTTCCTGCAGAAGCGCGCGCCGCGCTTCACCGGCCAGTGAGCACCGCCAGCGAAGCTGCCGCGATCGCACAGTTGGCCGAGGCGATCGTCAACGCGCGTTCGGCCGTCGTGTTGACCGGCGCCGGCATCTCGGTTCCCAGCGGCATCCCCGACTTCCGCACGCCGGAGACCGGCATGTGGGCGAATGTCGACCCGATGGAGGTCGCCCACATCGACACCTTTCGCGAGGACCCCGAGCGGTTTTGGAGCTTCTACGGCGAACGCTTCGCCTCGCTTGGCGACAAGGTTCCCAACGGCGCCCACAAGGTGCTGGCGGAACTGGAGAAGCGTGGCCTGATCGACGCGGTGATCACCCAGAACATCGACCGCCTGCACCACATGGCAGGCACGGAGGACCTGATCGAGGTCCACGGCTCGATCGAGTTCTCACGCTGCCTTGACTGCGGCGCGGTCTACGAGCTCGAATGGGTGCGCGACCAGGCCGCCGCGAACGGCATCCCGCGCTGCGACCAGTGCGATGCGCACTCGCCGCTCAAGCCCGACGTCGTGCTGTTCGGCGAGATGCTGCCGGAGGCGGCGATCGAGCGAGCCTTCAACCTCGCGGCGGGCGCCGACCTGATGATTGCGATCGGCAGCTCGCTGGTGGTGCACCCGATCGCGGGCGTCCCCGCGCTGACGCTGCGCAAGGGCGGTGAGCTGGCGATCGTCACCAACGGCCCGACCCCGTATGACGGCGACGCGTTTCTCAAGCTCGACGGCGACGTCGAAGCTGAGCTCGAAGCCCTGCTCGCCGCGATCGACGCGGCCGCGTAACTACTTCTTGGCGACGAAGACGTCGGTCGGGCACATCGTGTCCGCCGCCAGGTCGCCCGGCTGAGCGGCGTAGGCCGGCGCGACTTCGTACCCGCCGCGACCCGCGGTCGGTGTCCAGACCGTTTCGAAGTGGCCTGCCGCGTCGGTCACGACCGGCGCGATCTCGCCCGGCATCGCGATCTTGTTGTACGGCGGCCTGTTGTTGACGCGTCCGACCTCGAAGCTGATCGTCTTGCCCGGTTCAGGCGGCCAGAGCGATCCCGACAGCGTCACCGGCTGGCCCTGCTTGGCCAGGATGTACGACTCGCGGTAGAACCCGTAGGGCAGGAAGGGGGTGACCTTCAGGTTCGGCGACGCAATGTCGACTCGTGCCGCGATCGGCCCGACGACGGTGGGCGAGGGCGCGGAAAGCCTGAAGCTCTTGCGGATGGTCGTGGTGTGCTCGGGCCGGGTGATCGAGCCTTCTGGGGTCCGGTTGGTCCACGGCTTGACGCGCAGAATCCTCACGCCCGGCGCGTAGTCGGTGCCGAGCCACGGCGTATCTCCGGCGACGTCGAACGCGATCCTGAGGGTCACCGTGCCGTGAACGGGAACGACGAACGAACGGTCGCCGCCGTAGGTCTCTCCGCCGCCGTGCACGAGCCGCTGGACCGCGTAGCCGCAGCGGTTGCCGTTGGATCCCGTGGAGCCGCTGGAAAAGACCTCGCCGGCGCCGGTGAACGCCAGGGTGCGAACGTAACGCAGCGTCGAGCCTTCGCCCGAGAGCTGGCTGCCGAGCATGCGAACGAACTTCGGGCTGGTCGGCTGCAACGTCACCGCGACGGGCTTGCCGCCGCCGGTGAGTGTGACCGTCGCGACGATACGGCGCGTCGTCGGACCGACGACAGCGGTATCCGACTGGATCGACGCGCTCAGTCCCTGAACGGTGATGTCGCTGGCTGCCGTGGCGAGCTGCGGCAAGACAAGGAGTGCGGCGGCCGCCGCAATGGTCGCGACTGCTCCCTTGCGCGCGGCGATCATCGTGCCACCTCGACAGCGACCGCGCAGCCGTCGTCCGGCGCCAGGTCTGAGCCCGGCGAACCCGGGTACGCAGCTTTGAACACGTAGGTGTTGCGGCGCAACGGCGGGGCAGCGAACGTGAACTTCCCGTTGGCGTCGGTGACGACCTGCGCGAGCGGCAGCTCCTTCACCTGGCCATAGCCCTCCCAGCCGCGGCCGTAAGTCAAAACGACCGGCAGGCCGGCGCGCGCCGGCACGACGCTGCCGCTGATGATCAGCCGTTTGCCGGCCTTCATCCGGCCGGTCAAGTCGTAACGGCTCCAGCGGGTCACGGGCTGCAGGTCGAGGTCGATGCGGGCTGCCTGCGGCACGCCGATGACCGGCTCGGGAGCGCGCAGCTGGACACGCTTGTGCGGCGTCGTGTAGCCCTTCGGCACCTTGTAGCTGTTCGGCCAGTCGAAGTCGTACCTGTAACGCCCTTTGCCGCGCGGCTTCTTCGGCGGGATCACGGTGATGATCGGCGAGTAAGTCGAGTTGACCCACGGCGCGTCGGCGATCACCTCGAAGCGCAGCTTCAGCGTCGCGGTGGTGTTCGGCTTCACGTTGAAGATCCAGGCCTCGAAATCACTTTCGATCTCGGGATAGCCGCCATCGAAAGTCATGCAGGTGTTGCCGATGCTGCCACCGCCTCCTCCGCCACTGAACATGTCGATGCCGTCTTCGCTCACCGTGCCGAACGAGCGGAGCGTTGTGCCGCCGTCGATCTTCCGGCCGTTGATGTACCGGAAGCGGTGCGGCGTGGTGCTGCTCAGCGCCGTGCGGAACGGCTCGCACCGGTGCGAACCGTCACGGTCTCGTTGACGTAGCCGTACGCCGGGGTGAGCGCCGACAGGTCGGTCGTCACCTCGATGTGCGTGCCGCCGGTGTCGACGGAAGACGCCGCCGCGGCGTTTCCCGCGCAGCAGGCCAGGGCCACGCAGGCCAGTGTCATCGCGATCAATCCTTGTGCACGCATCTGTTCCCTCCGAGTACTGCCGAGTAGCCGGAAAACAATGGTACATCACCCGTTTCGGTTTAACCCGAAACGGGGTGGGAAGAGCGGCTACTCGCCGTCGTGCTGCTTGACGTGCTTGTTGACCTTGATCGCGTAGGCCGACGGCTGCGTCGGAACCTCGGGGTTCTCGATCTCGCCGAGGTGGTCGAACACGCGGTACCAGTCGCGCTTCGAGAGGATCGACTTCTTCTTGCCGTTCTTGCTCTCGCCGATCAGCTTGCCGTTCTTGTTGACGCCGAAGCCGGGGCGGAAGCCAACGTGAATGTGGTTGGCGTGGTCTGGCAGCGACATTGTGGCGCCGCCGAGGTCGAACAGCGAGATGATCTGGTGCGGCTCCAGGATGCCCTGCAGCGTCATGATCTTGCGCACGACCTCTTCCATCAAGCCGTGCGGCTTGTTGTTCTCGATCATCGACTGGCCGTTGATGGCAGCGATGTCCACCGCGGTCCCGAACATGTGCTCGGAAACGTTTCCGGATGAGGTCAAGTAGCTGTGGCCCGAGATCAGGCAGGTGACGGTGGGGTGGTAGCCCTCGCTGTCGAGGAAGGCGAGCAGCGCCAGGACACGGCGGTCGATCTGGCCGGCGCGAATGTCGTTGCGGCCGCCCTCATAGATCTCGATCGTCTTCGTGTTCAGCACGTAGTTCTCGAGCTGCTCCTTGCTCATCAGCAGGATCTGGCCGATCGACTTGTTGCCGTTGATCGGCACCAGCGGGTTGACGCCCACGGCGCGGTAGATCGCGGTCGACTCGAGCAGCTTCCAGCCGTCGAGGATCGGCTTCGGGTCGATCACAGGGGCGCCGGATCCGGCCGGGCGCACCTGGAAGTTGATGTACGGCGTGCGGTGGCGCTCGTCGATGCCGTAACGGCCGAGGATTGTGCCGCCGATCACGTGCGAACCCTTCTTCAGCGGCTTCAGCACGACGTCTTCCTTCTTCAGGCCGAACGGGCGTGAGAAGTAGTTATCAAAGGTTTCGTAGCCGGGCATCGCCACGCCGTTGTCGGACGCGGTAGTCGTGCGCGGGCGGTCGGGGTGCGCGTACATCCGCTCCTGCGTACCGACACGCGGTCCGGACTTCTTGCTCTGGCTGGCCACAGAGGCGGCTTCGTTCTCGCCGCCGTCCTGGGCCTTGTCGCCGGCTTTCGCACGCGGCACCGGGTACAGCTTCGAGAGCGAGCCGAGGTTGGCGTAGCGGTAGCGGTTGCCGTAGCTGTCCTGGATCGTGATGAAGTTGCCGTCCTTCGTGTTCGCGCCGATGTCCTGGACGACCGCGTCCTGCACTGCGACGACCGGGGCGTTGACACGGGAGAAGATCTTGACGCCGTTGCGGCGCGCCTTACCCTCAACCACACGTGCAGCGTTTCCGCCCTTGGCCTTGGAAGCCTTGGTGGCAACGGCGCCCTTGTAAGTCGAGCGGGCGTAGACCGGGAAATGGCCCTCGGTGAGACCAGTGAGCGAATCGATCAGCGGGTCGGGGACACCGGCGATCAGCTTCGCGCGCAGCATCACCTGGTCGACATACCACTGTGCGTGGTTGTAAGAGAAGATTGCGCGCTGGATGTCCTTGTCGCCGCCGGCGGCCTTCAGGTACTTCGCGGCGGCGAAGATCGCGTCGGCCGGGTTGTAGGGGTCCTTGATGCCGTCATCGTTGGCGTCGACGCCGTACATCTCCCACGTGGCGGGCATGAACTGCATCCAGCCGAGCGCGCCTGCGCTCGAGACGTTGAGGTTGCGGCCGTAGTTGGTCTCGATCTCGTTGATCGAGGCGAGCACTTCCCAGCGGATGCCGTACTGGATGCCCGCGGCCTGGTAGATCGGCAACAGGAACGGCGGGATCTGGAACTGCTTGAGGAAAAGGTTCGGCACGCTGATCGGACCGTCGCCGGGAACGCTGCCGCTGTCGAGCGGGTCGCCGGCCGTCGGGTCGCCGGACTTCGAGTCGTCGCGGCCGGAGCCGGAGTTGTCGTTGCTCGAAGACTTCTTCTTGGAGCCGCCGTCAGAGTTCGACTTCGAGCGGCCCTCGTTCTTCGACGGGTTCTTCGGCACCTTGACCTTCGGTGACTTCGGTGAGGGCGTGTCGTCTCCGGGCGTGGTCGTCGGCGCCGGCGAGCTCGGGTCGGAGCCGTCCGGGACCAGGCCGGGGTTCTCGCTGCCCGCGCCGGACTGGCCGGTTACGTCAGCGGCGAACGCGGAGATCGACAGCGCCATCGCTGCGGCCAACGCGAAAACGATCGCCGATACGGCGATCGTGAAGTTGAAAGTCTTGCCCCGGTTCACGATTCCATTGATGC